>NZ_JADQBD010000043.1:0-28873 GCF_017808115.1 Chryseobacterium sp. RR2-3-20
GATTGCACTCACCAAAAAACGCAGAAAATGGTTCGTCGGAATTTGGGATTACCCCATAGACTTATCTCAAAAAATTTCAACTGCGTGATTTGGGTTAAAATTGAATCTTCAAATTTTATTAATGATAAAAAATTATGTTGGAGTAAATTTTCCTGGCAGGAAGGTTACGGCGCATTTTCTTATGCAAAAAGTCAGAAGGAAAAAGTTGTAAATTATGTTATGAATCAGGAAAAGCATCATTCAAAGAAAAGCTTTAGAGAAGAATATCTGGAAATGCTGAATGCTTTTGAAATTGAATTTAAAAATGAATATTTGTTTGAATTTTATGATGATGTAAAATAATTTTGTGATAAAATAATTATTTATTATGGTTGATGAAAGATAGCAGTCCTACGGACTGCTCCCTTCTGGATTGATTTTTCTACAACTATTACTATTACTATTACTATTACTACACAGATACGATTCCTACGGAATCTGCCCTTTGAAAAAATGAGAAAGAAACATTCCGTAGGAATGTTATCTGTGTAGTAGTAGCAAGAAGATGAATAAGCAAAATTCGCAGTCCATAGGACTGCAATCTGTGTAGAAAAATTGTTAAATAAAAATATGGAAAAAAATAAAATTAAAGAAAGAGAAAACGAACTGCTTGATTTAGTCAGGATATTTTGTAGTCAAAAGCTTGATAAAGAATACCTTTTTCTATGTGAAAAACTCGTCAAAAAGATGGGCAGAAAAAGAGATATTCCCTTTAAAAGCGGTAAATTAGAAATATGGGCTGCGGCGATAATACACGCTATCGGCAGTATAAATTTCCTGTTTGATAAATCTTTTCAGCCCTATCTAAAGTCTGATGAAATCAACGAATTTTTTCAAACAAAAAGTTCTACCGTTTCTACAAAATCTCGTCAAATAAGAAATATGTTTGATTTGTGGTATTTCAGTCCCGAATTTTCGACAAAAAAAATGAGCAATGATAATCCATTTAATGATATGGTTATGATTGATGGAATGATTGCTCCTGTATCTGAATTACCTGAGGAATTGCAGATTCTGCTAAAAAATGAAAGAGCAAATGGCAGAGATTTGGAATTTACCACAGATTCGGAATAAAAAAATTAAAAATAAATCTAATAAAATCTGACATCTAATGTCTAATAACAAAAGAATTTTCGTAGAAAAAAGAGGAATTTTCGATGTAGAAAGTCCAAAAATTTTTGATGAAGTAAAAGCGGTTGTTCCGTCTATCCAAAGTGTAAAGGTATATAACGTTTACGATATTTTTGGATTAAACGATGGTGAATTCGAAAAAGTGGTCAACAGCACTTTCGTAGATCCGGTTACTGATATTTTAATCGAAGAAAATCCTGCAAAAGGAACTCATTTCGCTTTAGAATTTTTACCGGGGCAATACGATCAGCGTGCCGATTCTGCGCAACAGTGTATCGCTTTACTGACTGAAAATGAGAAGTCTAAAGTGAGAAGTGGAAAGCTTATCGAGTTTGAAGGCGTTTCTGAATCTGATTTACTTAAAATCAAAGATCTTCTAATCAATAAGGTTGAATCTCAGGAAAAAGATTTATCAATTTTAGATATTCCTGCGGAAGAAACACCGTCAAAAGTGATTATTCACGAAGGTTTTATCGATTTTGATGATGTTCAGCTTGCTGACTTCTATAATTCTCACAGTTTTGCATTAGGTTTGGACGATTTGAAATTCATTCAGGAATATTTTAAATCCGAACAGAGAGATCCAACGGAAACGGAATTGAAAGTTTTAGATACTTACTGGAGCGACCACTGTCGTCACACCACATTTGAAACAGAATTATCAAATATTGAGTTCGAAGGACAGTTTAAACATACATTGGAAACCATTTTCAATGATTATATCGAAAAAAGAAAATTCTTAGGACGTGAATTGAAGCCTATTTCCTTGATGGATTTGGCGACAGTTTGCGGAAGATATTTCCATAAAACAGGTAATTTGGAAAACCTGGTGGTTTCAGACGAGATCAACGCTTGTACCATCCAGATCGAAGCTGAATACGACGGTAAAAAAGAACCGTGGTATTTATTATTCAAAAACGAAACACACAATCACCCAACAGAAATCGAACCTTTTGGCGGTGCTTCAACGTGTTTAGGCGGAGCCATTAGAGATCCTTTGTCTGGACGTTCTTTTGTTTTCCAAGCGATGAGATTAACGGGTGCAGCGGATGTTTTGGAACCGGTTGATAAAACATTACCGGGTAAATTGCCTCAAAAAACAATCACGAAACAGGCGGCAAACGGATATTCCTCTTATGGGAACCAAATTGGTTTGGCAACTACAATGGTTTCTGAAATCTACGATGAAGGCTACAAAGCGAAAAGAATGGAAGTTGGTTTCGTTGCGGGTGCCGTTCCGGTGGATTGGGTAAGACGTGAAAAACCTGCAAATGGTGATTCTATCATTATTTTAGGAGGAGCAACAGGCCGTGACGGAGTTGGAGGAGCAAGCGGAAGTTCAAAAGAACAGGACGAAACTTCAATCCACACGATGAGTTCTGAAGTTCAGAAAGGAAATGCAGTTGAAGAACGTAAAATCCAGAGATTATTCAGAAATCCTGAAGTAACGAGATTGATTAAAAAATCAAATGACTTCGGAGCAGGAGGTGTTTCTGTAGCCATCGGTGAAATTGCTGATTCATTGGAAGTTAATCTGGATGTTTTACCTTTAAAATATGAAGGTTTGAACGGAACTGAACTGGCTATTTCCGAATCTCAGGAAAGAATGGCAGTTGTGGTTGAACCAAAAGATAAAGAACAGTTCATCAAATTCTGTGAAGCTGAAAACATTGTAGCTGTTGAAGTTGCAAAAGTTACAGATTCAGGAAGAATGCAGATGTTCTGGAAAGGCGATAAAATTGTTGACCTTTCAAGGGAATTTTTAGATACGAATGGTTGCTCAAAAAGTCAGGAAGTTAAAATTACCCACCTGAATGAAGTAAAAGAAGAAACGCCATCATTTAATGAAGAAAATTTCTTAAAAATATTAAGCGATAAAAATGTTGCTTCTCAAAAAGGTTTGTTGGAAATGTTTGATTCTTCTGTGGGCGCAACTACAGTGGCGATGCCTTTAGGTGGAAAATACCAGCAGACTTTGATGGAAGGAAGTGTTCAAACTTTGCCCATTTTAGGTGCAAAATATGTTGAAACGGTTTCTTTGGCGAGTTGGGGATTTGATGCGGAGATTTCTAAACAAAACTCTTTGTTGGGATCTTCTTACGCTGTTGTTGAAAGTGTGGCGAAAATCGTTGCAATGGGTGGCGATTATAAAAATATCAGATTCAGTTTCCAGGAGTATTTTGAGAAATTGGGTCAGAATCCTGAAAAATGGGGAAAACCTTTGGCTTCACTTTTGGGAGCTTATGATGCTCAAATGAATTTCGGATTAGCTGCAATCGGAGGTAAAGATTCAATGAGTGGAACGTATCAGGATCTGAATGTTCCGCCAACATTGATTTCTTTCGCTTGTGCGAATGGAGAAAAGAAAAACATCATTTCTCCTGAATTTAAAGGTGAAGGAAATAAAGTTTATTTCTTCAACCATATTGCTCAGGAAAACGGACTTCCGAATTACGATGATTTAAAAACAGTTTTTGAGTTGATTTTTGAAAATATCAAAGCCGGAAAAATCGTTTCTGTAAAAACCGTAAAAGAAGGCGGCGTTGCAGTTGCCTTAGCAAAAATGAGTTTCGGAAACAGATTAGGTGCTGAGATTACAGTTGATAAAAACGTTTTATTAGCTAAAAATATCGGCAGCTTAATCATCGAATCTACAGAAGAATTAAGCACTGTAAATCTTCAATTCATTGGAGAAGTTAAAGATTCAAATGTTATTAAAATTAATGATGCTGAATTTGCGATTGAAAAATTGTTAACAGCTAATACAAATACTTTTGAAAATCTTTTCCCAACCGTTGAAAAAGAGAAAATCACGGTTGAAATCGATGAAAAATTAAACTCAATCAAGCCACGAAATATCATCATTAAAAAACACGGAATCGCTCAGCCAAAAGTATTCGCACCGGTTTTCCCGGGAACCAACTGTGAGTATGATACGTTGAATGCTTTCGCAAAAGAAGGAGCTGTAATCAGCAGTTTACCTTTAATCAATATCAATCACCAATTGTTGGACGAAAGTATTGATGCGTGGGTAAAAGAAATCAAAACTTCTCAGATTTTAGCTTTCTCAGGAGGTTTCTCCGCTGGTGATGAGCCGGACGGTTCTGCAAAATTCATTGTTAACGTTTTGAAAAACGAAAAGATGAGAAACGCAGTTCACGAATTACTCGACAGAGACGGTATGATTATCGGGATCTGCAACGGTTTCCAGGCGTTGGTAAAATCTGGATTGCTACCATACGGAAGAATCAAAGATTTGGATGAGAACTCTCCAACGTTGGCTCACAACGCGATCAGAAGACATATTTCCCAAATGGTCAACGTAAAAGTTGTGAATGACGAATCGCCTTGGTTGAAAGGAATGAAAGACCAGATTTTTACAATCCCTATTTCTCACGGTGAAGGTCGTTTTATGGCTTCGGAAACGGAAATTCAGAAGTTGTATGAAAACGGGCAGATTGCAACGCAATATTTGGATTTAGAAGGAAACATCGCTCACGGAATGCCGTTCAATCCAAATAATTCATTGTTCGGAATTGAAGGAATCACAAGTCCGTGCGGAAAAATCTTCGGTAGAATGGGTCACCCAGAACGTTTTGCAGAAGGTTTGATGAAAAATATTCCAACTGCGAATTATCACAATATCTTTAAAAATGGAGTGGAGTATTTCAAATAGGCTTCTGGCTTTTGGCATTAAAATGAAACAACTTTCAAACCTTCAAGGTTTTTGAAACCTTGAGGGTTTAAATAACAAATAAACAGTCCATAGGACTGCTATCTGTGTAGAAAATTAGTTACGCATAAAGTAGCGCGCCGTAGGTGCGCTATCTTTTTATGCTATTTTCTAATTTTTAAAAAATGTTTCGTTTGTTTTGATCAAAAAAAATTATTTTTACAGAAACTAAAATTAAGTTTACAGAAAAAGAAAATAATTAAATTTAAAATATAGCGTTTCGCTTTAAAATTCCCTCTTCTGAAAAGGTCGAAAATTTCAAAATAGTACGGGAAAGTAAAGTTGGAAACGCCTGCGGTAAAGCGTGGGCGTTCCTTTTTGCTTTGTGCTATCGGTATTCGACCACCGTCAGAAGGAAAGCATTTGGGAATTAGCCCACGTTTCTTTTACCGATACTATGAAACTTTACCAAATCCTCGAATCCCAACTCAAAAAAGAACCCAATTATGTTTCCGATAACGGCGAACTCAAAAAATGGGTGGTTCTGAATAAAGCTCAAAATTTTGACGAAGAACTAATTACACTTTTGCTTGATAATGATGAATTGAAAACCCAATTTTTCATTCAGGTAAAAGATGTTTTAGTTTTTAAACAAAATCTTTTCATCCAGTTTCTTGAACAGAAAAATTATCTCAACGACAGTTATACCCAATTTAAAAATAAAGTGGGCTTGTCTATTGACGGCAAATATCTGAAGCAACGCAATGAAGTTGCTTTAGTTTGGCCGTTTAAAGATTGTGTTTTAGAAGGCGGACAAAGCCGTGAAGAAGATAAAAGAGAAGAGATTTTCTTTAATGAAACTTTAGCACAAGACGAAATCACAGAATTACTCGATCCAAAAGTTTTAACCAATGTCAAACTGTTTGATAAAGACGGCGAAAAAGATTTCAACCAGTTCAACCGCGATGAAAATGGTACAATTACCGACAATTTGATTATTAAAGGAAACAATCTTCTCGCTTTGCATTCTCTAAAGAAAGAATTTGCCGGAAAAGTAAAGCTGATTTATATTGACCCGCCTTATAATACAGATAAAGATTCGTTTCGATACAATGATAGTTTTAACCATTCAACTTGGTTAACTTTTATGAAAAATCGTCTTGAAGTAGCAAAAGACTTATTATCAATTGACGGAGGAATATATGTTCAAGCCGATTGGAACGAAATTCATTATTTAAAAATCTTGATGGACGATGTTTTTGGTAGAGATAATTTCAGAAATGAAATTGTATGGTTTTATGAAAATAAATTTAAATTTCAATTCACTAAAAACTTTAATAATGACACAGAAGCGATACTTTTCTATTCGAAAAAAAACGGTAGTCAATTCTTTAAACACGTAAAAGTTCCCGTAAAAAATAAAAGAAAACAAAATCAGGTTACTTGGGACAAAGAAGCAAAAAAAATGGTAACCGTTAAAGATGAAAATGGTAACGTAGTTTACTATGAATCTGATGATAAAATTGTTGGCACTCTTTGGAATATTCCTCGAATAAATTCGCAGTCAAAAGAAAGAAAAGATTTATTAGGTCAAAAGCCCGAAGAATTAATTGAAAGGATCTTATTAGCTGGAACTGAAGAAGGAGATTTAGTGCTAGATTTTTTTATAGGAACAGGTACCACTTGTTCTGTAGCTCAAAAAATGAATAGAAAATATATTGGTATTGAGCAATTGGATTATATAAATACTATGACAATCCCTAGACTGATTGATGTATTTACTGGAGCGGATCAATCTGGTATTTCTAAAAAAGTCAATTGGCAAGGCGGAGGTTCATTCATCTACCTTGAGCTCAAAAAATATAACCAAACTTTCATCGAAAAAATAGAAGAAGCTGAAAATACTGAAACGCTTCTACAAATCTGGGAAGAAATGAAAGAAAAATCTTTCCTAAATTATAATGTTGACATTAAAAAACAAGAGCAATACCTAGAAGATTTTAAATTATTAAGTCTGAAGGAACAAAAACAACATCTTTGCGAACTGCTCAACAAAAATCAGTTGTATGTTAATTTATCTTCTCTCAACGACGAAAATTTTGAATGCACCGAAGAAGAAAAACATTTGAACCGTGATTTTTACAAGATTTAAAGATTGTCAAGATTTTTTCAAATGTTTACCTTTAATTAAAACAATAAGATGGATTTGAAATATCTGACGAAAGAACAGCAAGACAAAATCACCCATAGCATTATTGGCTGTGCGATGGAAGTTCATAACATACTTGGAAATGGTTTTCAGGAAGTGGTTTATCAACGGGCTTTATCCATTGAGATGAATTTACGCAATATAGAGCACCAACGTGAATTTGAAATGCCATTGTCTTACAAAGGTTTTGACATCGGTAGCCGAAGAGTTGATTTTTTAGTAATGAAGGAAATATCGATAGAAATTAAAGCAATAATAAATCTTGAAGATGTGCATTTAGCCCAGGCAATGAATTATTTGGAGGCATACAATTTACAAACAGGATTGCTCATCAATTTTGGAGCAAAAAGCCTGCAATTTAAACGATTATTTAATAAATCTTGGAAATCGAAAAATCCCGAAAATCAAGGTTCAGACAATTTATAAACGATGGCATTTCTACACGAAATATTCAACAATCCGTTTGCTCGTAAAGCATTAGCACAAGTTGCTTTACCCAACGGAATTACAGATAATTTGAAATTCGGCATTCGTCCTTATCAGGAAGAGGCTTTCAAACGATATTTATACACAGAACAGGAAGATTTTGATGAAAAGCCAAACAAACCACTTCACTTGCTCTACAATATGGCGACAGGAAGCGGGAAAACCTTGGTAATGGCTGGTTTGATGCTTCATTTATATGAAAAAGGATTTCGGAATTTTCTGTTTTTTGTGAACAGCAACAATATCATCCAAAAAACGAAAGACAATTTTCTCAATCCGCAAACTTCGAAATATCTTTTTAATGATAAAGTTGTCATTAACGGACAAGAAGTTCTATTAAAACAAATTGATAATTTTGACGAAGCCGATAATGATAATATCAACATCAAGTTTACAACGATTCAGCAGTTGCATATTGATTTGAATAATACCAAAGAGAACAGCGTAACGTACGAAGATTTTGTAGATAAAAAATTGGTGTTGATTGCAGATGAAGCACATCATTTGAACAGCGGAACAAAAAGCGGAAACCTTTTTGGAAGCTGGGAAGAAACGGTTTTGCAAATTCTTCATCAGAATTTCGATAATATTCTTCTGGAATTTACTGCAACTTTGGATTATGAAAGCCGTGAAATCGTTAATAAGTATAAATATAAAGTTATTTATAAATACGATTTGTCACAATTCAGAACAGATAAATTTTCTAAAGAAATCAATTTGGTTCGTTCGCTTTATGACGAGAAAGAACGAATTATTCAGGCGTTGATTTTGAATTTATACCGTCAGGAATTGGCAACCATTAACAATATTAATTTAAAACCCGTTATTCTTTTTAAAGCTAAAAAGACCATTAAAGAATCCGAACAGAATAAAGAAAATTTCCACAAACTAATTGATGAGTTTTCTGAAACGATGGTAGAAAAAATCAAAAAAACTTCTACCGTTCCAGTCGTTCAAAAGGCTTTTCAGTTTTTTGAAGCCAAGGATATTTCTTTTAATGAAATTGCAAAACGAATCCATAATAATTTCCGTGAAGAAAATTGTTTGAGTGCCAATAGTGATTCGGAAGCAGAGAAAAACCAGATTTTACTCAACACTTTGGAAGATGAAAACAATCCGATTCGTGCCGTATTTGCCGTTCAAAAACTAAATGAAGGATGGGATGTTTTGAATCTGTTTGATATAGTAAGACTGTACGAAGACCGTGACGGAAAAGACGGAAAACCCGGGAAAACTACACTTTCCGAAGCGCAATTGATTGGTCGTGGAGCAAGATATTATCCGTTTGCACTGGAAGAAGGCGAAGATAAATTTGTGAGAAAATACGATGATGATATTTCGAATGATTTAAAAATCTTAGAAGAACTGTATTATCACAGCAAAGAAGACAGCCGTTATGTTTCAGAACTTAAAAAGGCGTTGGTAGAAACAGGAATTTATGAAGATGACGCCAATCTCGAAACCAAACAATTAACTTTAAAACCAATATTCAAAGAATCTGAATTGTATAAAAAAGGTTACGTTTTTTCCAATAAAAAATTACCCAAAAATTTTGACAAAGTAAAGTCTTTTAAAGATTTAGGAGTTACAAAAACAAATTACCGACATCAGCTTTCATCGGGTGGCGGAAGAGTTTCCAGCATATTTTTTGAATTGGAAAGTCCGGTCTCTTTTGATGAAGTGATAAAATCGAAAGATTTAAAACTTAAAGATATTCAAAAACACGTTATTTATTATGCTTTGAGTCAAAATCCTTTTTATTATTTTGATAATCTCTCACATTATTTTCCTAATATCAAATCGCTTTCAGATTTTATAGAAGATGGAAATTATTTAGGAAATTTGGAAATAACTTTTCTCGGAAACTATAATCGTCTTCAGGAAATTTCGCATTTCGATTATCTTCGGGCATTGAATGGTTTGCTGCAAAACATCGAAGGCGATATTAAAAATAATTCTACAGAATACGAAGGTTCAGAATACTTTTCACAACCCATTCATCAGGTTTTCAGAGATAAAGAAATCCGTATCAATAAATACAGCCCAAGAGCTGATGGGCAAGAAGATTTTGTAAGAGAAGAATCCTGGTACGCTTACAATGCCAATTACGGAACCAGTGAAGAAAAGAAATTTGTCGAATTATTCTCAAGACGCTTCGAAAGTTTCAGCCAAAAATTTGAAAACATCCATCTTATCCGGAACGAAAGAGAAATAAAAATCTACGATAAATACGGTCGTGCATTTGAACCAGATTTTTTATTGTTTTGTAGCGAAAAAGCCAATCAACAATTGACTTTTCAGGTTTTTATAGAACCTAAAGGCGCTCATTTGATCGGTCACGACAAATGGAAAGAAGATTTTTTAAAGAAAATCGGAAACGAGCAAAAGTCCATCAAGATTCATACAGATACATACAAGATTACAGCTGTACCTTTTTACAATTATGCAAATGAGAATGAATTCAAGACTGAATTGGAAGAAAACTTATTAAAATAAACCTGAAATTACTATTTTTGGCTTTGATTATGTCAAGCACAAATAATAAAAAAATGACTGTCATCAATGGCGGTCATTTTTCAGATTTGGAAAGTTTTTATGACGAAGTTTCTCAGCTTTTTATGAAAGATGAAGATTGGAAAGTCGGGACTTTGGATGGTTTTGATGATATTTTGTATGGATACAAAGGTGAAATTATCTGGAAAGATTCTGAGAAATCGAAAAAGGATTTAGGTTTTGATTTGACCAAAGAATTCTACGACAATAAAATCCGAATCGGCAAACCTTTTAACGTGAAATTAATTCAGCAAAAACTGGATGATTTGATAGAAGGAAAAGGTCAAACTTTATTTGAAATTTTAGTTGAAATCATAGAATTTCACCAAAATATTAAGCTGGTTTTGGATTGAATTTTCTAGGTGTTTTTATGAGAGGAAAATGTATTTCCAATAGACCACAAATCCGATAATAACAGAAAGAATTGCCATAAGAACAACAGCTCCCGCAGAAATGTCTTTTATGAAGCCGATTTTTGGATCGAAGTCGGGTTGGATAAAATCGCAAATTTTTTCTATTGCCGTGTTAAAAATTTCAGCAACTAGAACTCCAAAAGAAACCGTTACAATAAGAATAGAATCAATATTAGAAAGTTTTAGATAAAAAATCAGTATCAGATTAATTCCAAATGCTAAGCATTCCAGCTTAAAATTTCTTTCTGAAAACATGAGGAAAATCCCATTGAGAGCGTGAAGAAAACTTTTTTGTAAAGAAGGTTTTCGCATTGATATTTAATTTCAAATTCGGTTTTCGGAAGTAGGAGACCTATTTTTTTCTTTAGTGTTCAAAGATAAACTTATTTTGATGTTTGTTAATAACTCTCAGAATTAAATTTCTCAGTCTGTTTTGTATTTGTTATATTTGTAAAAACTTATTTTAAATCTATGAAATTTATTGTTTCAAGTGGTGAGCTGCAGAAGGCTTTACAAACTGTAAGTGGTGTAATATCAAGTTCTCAGTCGAGACCGATCTTAGAAAACTATCTTTTTGAGCTGAACGAAAATAATCTTACCATTACTGCATCTGATGGCGAAACAACTTTAATTACTTCTTTGGAAGTGAAATCTGATGATTCTGGTAGATTTGCCGTTCCTGCAAAGATTTTTCAAGATTTTATAAAAACTTATGGTGAGCAGCCTCTTACTTTGGCGGTGAAAGACAATGCGGAAGGAACAGGAAGTCAGCTTGAAATTTTAGATGAAAAAGATAATTTTGCCGTTGCTTTAGACAATGCAGACGATTATCCTGAAATCCCGGAATTTGATGCTTCACAGTCTGTTACAATGCCTGCAGGAGTTCTTTCGGAAGCTTTAACCAATACACTTTTTGCCACCAGTAACGACTCGCTTCGTCCTGTAATGACGGGTGTTTTGTTTCAATTTGGTGAAAATGAAACCAATTTTGTTTCTACAGATTCTCATAGATTGGTGGTTTACAAAAGAACCGATTTGATGAATGCCGAACCGATGGAATTCATCATGCCTAAAAAACCACTTAATATTTTCAAAAATATTTTAGCATCATCCAACGAAGATGTAACGATAGATTTTAATGAAAATATGGCTAAATTTACTTTTGGTCAGCACGTTTGGATTTGTAGATTAATAGACGGAAAATACCCGAATTATACAGCGGTAATTCCTAAAGAAAACCCGAATGTTTTAACGATTAACAGAAATCTTTTACTCAGTGCAATTAGAAGAGCTTCTATTATGTCGAATAAATCGACCAATCAGGTAAGATTTAAGCTTTCAGGAAATATTCTTCACCTTCATGCAGAAGATACAGAATATGCAAACAAAGCAGATATGCAGATTCCTTGCGATTACAACGGGGAAGATATTAATATTGGTTTCAGTTCTAAATTTTTAACCGAAATGTTAGGAATTTTGGCAGCCGATGATATTACAATGAAAATGTCTCAGCCAAACAGACCGGGAATTATTGAACCGCTAGATGGTTTAGAAGAAAACGAAAATATTTTAATGCTTTCTATGCCTGTTATTGGTTTGTAGGATTAAAATACGCATAAAAATAAAAGGATTTCAATATTTGGAATCCTTTTTTATTGTTTTGAATCTATCAAAATCAAATTATCAAAAGAAAATATAAATTGGAGTTAAAAAATGAACTAAGATTGGTTTTCTTTCTCCATATTTTCAATAAGTTTTCCTTTAACTGTTGTAAATGTTAGATCTTTTGCTTCTGCGAAGGAAATTTCATATTTTCTTTCAATATTTCTTAAATTCTCAGGAAATTTTTCGAGAAGATTATCGTAATAGTGGTTTAAAAAAGTTTGGGATGGTAAAGTGTAGTTTATTTTCAGCTGAAACCTTCTGAGAAGAGCAGTGTCAATAATTTCCGGATGATTTGTCGCACAGATCAGCATCGCGTTTTCAGGATAATAATCTATAAGCTGGAGTAGGGTATTTACGAGCCTCCTCATTTCTCCAACGTCTTTATCATCACTACCTCTTGCTTTGCCTATCTGATCCAGTTCGTCCAGAAAAAGAACCGATTTTTCTCTTGCTGCTTTGTCGAAAATCATTTTGATATTTTGCGATGTTTCTCCAATTCTGGAAGAAACAATGTTGCTGAGATTCAGAATGATGATATTTTTATTCAAAGCATTGGCAATTGCCTTGGCGGTCATTGTTTTTCCGCATCCCGAACTGCCTTGCAATAGTATTTTGTTGTTAACAGGCAAACCAAATTCCTGAAGTTGCTTAATGTATGTATGCTCTTTAATAATCTGTACGATCTGTTTTTTGTTTTCAGGCGAAAGATATACATCATTCAAATTGAGTTCTTCTTTATCCTGAATAATAAGATTGTACAAATTCATTACTTTATGCTTAAAAACTGCACAAAGATACTGAGTTCTGAATTGATTTTAAAGTAAACGGAGAAAATGAAAGAGAAAAAAGGAAGTCTTATGTTTTTAGGCTCTTTTACTCCGGTTGAGTAAAAGAGCAGACAGTTTTAGAGAAAACTGCAAACATAAATAATAATAATTTGTTAAATAAGAAATGTTGAGTAGAGATGAATTATCCTTCTCTTCTAACTGTTACAAAATATGAAGAAACTAAAACTGCACATGTTGCGATACCTATATAAGCGATCATAATTTTGAATTTTTTAATTATACTGATTTTTATTGATAATTTTGTAATGCAAATGTAGGGCAATCTTTTAGCTCCTCAAATAGTATAATTATGATGTTTATCAGTGTTATTTGTTGTTTGAGGGCTGTTTTTAATATTTTCTAATTTGTTTTAATGATTGTTTTGTATGGGTTTGTAATGTTTATTTGATTATGTTTTTGATAAAATATTATTATATTTTTAATAATTGTATATTTTGTTTTGAATGTTCCATAAATACAAATCAAAAATATTTTCTTTTGAGTTGATGATTTATTATCCTATTTTTTGAACTAGATAATTGTCTTTAATAAAGCTTTTGATCTTTTTTGCAGAAGAAGCTTGTTCTTTTATTTTTGCCGGTTTCTTTTTTGGTAATTGCGCCACCACAAAGAGGGCATTTTTCTCGATGATATACCTGAAAATGTTTTCTGAGCTCATTTTTTATTTTCCATTTTAGAAAATCGAAGCTGTAATCTATCGTTTCTGAAATAATTTGTTGGAGAATCTTTTTTGGAATATTCTGAATTTTGCTTTCAGGATGTACTTTTGCACGGAATAATGCTTCATTTTTTATAATATTTCCGACTCCGGAAAATATTTCCTGATCCATCAATGCATCACAAATCAACATAGTAGGATGAGTGTTCATTTTTTCAATCGCTTTTTCAGTATTCCAGTTTTTGCTCATAAAATCGGCTTCCCAATCGATGGTATTTAAGAAACTTTCATCAATAATTTTTACAGAACAGGTATAAAAATACACAGTTCCGTTTTGAAATTTTAACCCAAGACGCAAAGATTTCATTTCTGGTTTTTCTTCTAAGCTATAAGATCCGAACATCAGCAAATGTATTCTGAAGATACAGTCATCAAAAATCAGGAAAGTTAGTTTTCCGAAAGTTTTAATTTTTTTCAGAACTTTGCCAGCTACGATATGTTCATCCGGAACTGAACTTCCTTCCGCATTAATCACTTTTTTGCCTACAAATTTCAGTAGGTCATCTTTCATCATTAAAATGGTTGGTCCTTCTGGCATAATATCTATTTTGGATAAAAATTCAAATATTATTCCTCAGAAAATAAAATTTGCTTTAATTTTGAAAAATGATGAATTTGAATCAGATTTTTACCAGTCAGAGAACTGGTAATAATCCCAATACGGTGGCTTCGAGAACAGATTTTCAGAGAGATTTCGATAGAATAATTTTTTCTTCGGCTTTCAGAAGATTACAAAACAAAACACAGGTTTTTCCGCTTCCCGGAAGTGTTTTTGTGCATAATAGGTTAACGCATTCTTTAGAAGTTTCTTCTGTGGGGAGAAGTTTGGGAAGTGTGATAGGAGAATATATTACAGAAAATTTTAAATCTGAACTTAATGAAGAATCCAGAAATTTTTATCAGCATAATTTAGGAAATGTTGTCGCTGCAGCTTGTCTTTGCCATGATGTGGGAAACCCTGCTTTCGGGCATTCGGGTGAAGATGCGATTGCTAGTTATTTTGAAAGAAATGAAAACCATATAAAACATCAGTTTTCCGAAAAAGAATGGGCAGATCTTGTTAATTTCGAAGGAAATGCAAATGCGATAAGAGTTTTAACGCATCAGCAACAAGGAAAAGATTTTGGAGGAACTCAACTTACCTTAACGACTTTGGCAAGCATTGCAAAATATCCTTGTGAAGCAGTGGCGAAGAAAAAAGGATATGTGCACAGAAAGAAATTTGGTTTTTTCCAGAATGAAAAAGAAACTTTCCTGGAAATAGCAAAAGGAGTAAAACTTATTTGTGAAAATAACCAGCCCTATATTTTCAAAAGACATCCATTCGTTTGGCTGGTAGAAGCGGCAGATGATATTTGTTATAACATTATAGATATGGAAGATGCTCACAGATTAGGAATTGTATCTACTGCAGATTGCAAAAATCTTTTTTTTGAGCTGGTAAAATCTGAAACAGACGATATAAAAAGAGTAGAAAATAAACTTAATTCTATCGGAAACGAAAACGAACAGATTTCTTACCTCAGAGCAAAAGTAATTAATGCATTAATTAATAAATCTGTTGAATTATTTAAGCTGAATTTTAATAAAATATTACAAGGAACCTTAGATAAAGCTTTGTTGGATATTTATAAATATGAAAACACAACTTTACAGGATATTGAAACTTTTTCAATTGAAAAAATTTACAATCACCGAGCAGTTGTAGAAATAGAAAATGCAGGGTATAATGTGATGTACGAATTGCTGGATCATTTTATTCCATCAATTCTGAAAAAAGATGATGAGAGAAAATCTTATGACAAAAAAGCACTGAAATTACTTCCAAAACAGTTTGTGTATGAAAAAGGCAGCGACTATCAGAAAACCTTGGGAATTATAGATTTCGTGTCGGGAATGACGGATAATTACGCAACAGATTTGTACAGAAAAATTAAAGGGATAGATATTGGGATGACTATGTAGATAAATGTTGGTTTTATTTCAGAAAAATTTTGTATCTTATCAACAAATCAAATAATAAAAACTACTATGATCTATTTAGGTATTTTGGTCTTTTTCGGACTGATAACATTATTTGCTTCTTTTTTTACGGTGAAGCAGGAAACAGCGGCTATTGTTGAGCGTTTAGGTAAGCTTCATTCTGTTCGTCACGCAGGTTTACAGCTTAAAATTCCTTTTGTTGATCAGATTTCAAAAAGAATGAATTTAAGAATTCAGCAACTGGATGTAATTATCGATACCAAAACATTGGATAATGTTTTTATCAGAATGAAAGTTTCAGTTCAGTTTCAGGTAATCAGACAGCAGGTTGCAGATGCATATTATCGTTTGGAAAATCCTGAATCTCAAATTACTTCATTCGTTTTTGATGTAGTGAGAGCAGAGGTTCCGAAGCTAAAACTGGATGATGTTTTTGTAAGAAAAGATGATATTGCAATTGCTGTAAAAGGTGAGTTGCAGGAAGCTATGAACAGTTATGGTTACGATATCATTAAAGCATTGGTTACAGATATTGATCCGGATGAGCAGGTAAAACACGCCATGAACAGAATTAATGCCGCGGAAAGAGAAAAAACTGCTGCAGAATACGAATCTGAAGCTCAGAGAATCAGAATCGTGGCAGTTGCAAAAGCAGAAGCAGAATCTAAAAAATTACAGGGACAGGGTATTGCCGACCAAAGAAGAGAGATTGCAAAAGGTTTGCAGGAGTCTGTACACATGCTTAATTCAGTAAATATTAAGCCTCAGGAAGCTTCAGCTTTAATCGTTGTTACACAGCATTACGATACTCTTCAGTCTATTGGCGCCAACAATAGAAGTAATCTTGTACTTCTTCCAAATTCGCCAACTGCGGCTAGTTCTATGCTTAATGATTTGGTGGTTTCCATGGCTGCAACGCAAAAAATGGATGATTTAGGAATTACCGGTAATAAATAATCATTAATATCATAAAAAAACAGCACTCAAATTCTTAGAAATTGAGTGCTGTTTTATTTTCAGCTGTTAAAAACCGATGATTTAAATATTATTCATAGGGTTTATATGATTATTGAATTTTTCTTTACCAATAAGAAGTTCAAAGAACAGTTTGAAATCTGATAGTAATGACCATAGCGGATATTTAAATGTCGCAGGCGTGTTTTTTTCTATTACTGCATGGCTGAACCATGCGAAACCGTATCCAAAAATCGGAATGTACCATAAAAATCTTTCTTTACCCGAATAAATTACATATCCTACAACAAACAAAACCAAAAGAGTGCCTGTAAAATGGAAGATTCTTGTTCCGGTTTTACTGTGCTCTGTAAGATAAAACTTATAGAATTCTGAAAATGTTTTTATTCTGTCGGGCATGGCTTCAATTTTTTAATTATAATGAAAGCTATGCAATAAATCCGCCAAATTTTACAAAAATTTACAATGAGAAATGGTTATTCTTAAATAAAATACTCTCTATGTTATTTTTGAAAATTAATGAAGCACAAAAATATTTCTTATCTGTTTTTAAGTTTACTGTTTCGATAGCCATAACAAAAGTAGATAACCAAACCAACCGCAAACCAAATCCCGAAATAGAACCAATTGTCGTGGCTCATTCCGGTTAATAAGTACAAACAAGAACTTAAACCTATTAAAGGAATTAATGATAGATTCTTAAGAAATGCAATAATACAAAGTCCCAAATTAATAAGAATAAAAAAGAAAATAGACGCTCGGAATTCGCCTTCTTTGGAATCTCCCCAATTCATCAGATTTTCAAAAAATTCTGGTTGAAAAATATAAAATCCAATTAATCCACCAATAAAAATTATTGGGAAAAGAATTTTTCCGTTGATGTAAGGAAGGTGAAATCTACCTTTAATTTTCTCTTTCGGAGGAAGGAGCAGCACGCCTGCACAAACCAATACAAAGGCGAAAATAGTCCCGATGCTGGTAAAATCCAGAATAAAGCTTTTATCTGTAAAAATAATGGGAATTCCAACCACAATTCCTGTTACAACAGTTGCAAAAGCAGGGGTTTTGTATTTTGGGTGTACATTTTGAAATTTTTCAGGCATCAGTCCGTCACGGCTCATGGCGTACCATATTCTTGGCTGTCCCATTTGGAAAACCAATAATACTGTAGTAATGGCAACAATAGCAACAAATGAAACCGTAAGTTCCATCCATGCAACATTGGCGTTAGATTTTTCAAAAATGAAAGAAAGAGGATCTCCAACTCCGTCGAATTTTCTGTAATCTACCATTCCCGTAAGAACTAAAGTAAGACAGATATATATTACAGTACACAGCACTAAAGAAATAATCATTCCCTTTGGCAATGTTTTCTGCGGATTTTTTGTTTCTTCCGAAAGTACACTCAAAGCATCAAAACCTATATATGCAAAGAAAACTCCCGATACAGCGCTCATAACCCCGGCAAAACCATTTGGCATAAACGACGGCTTTCCTGTTTCTATACTTATGGGAGTCCAGTTGTCGGTATTCAGATAAGCAGCACCTACTAATACGACAAGAACAATTACGGCAAGCTTCAGAATTACCAAAGAATTATTGAAGTTTTTACTTTCTTTCACTCCGCGGTAGCAAAGCCATGTAATGAGTCCATTAATAACCAATGCGGGGATATCTACAATAAATTTAAGGCTTCCCAATAAAGGTGCAGTTTTCCATGCGTTGATAAGTTCTTTATTTTCGGAACCGTTCAAGAAAGCTTTTTTAGCTTCCGAATAGCTGCACGTTAAATAGTCTGGGATATGCATTCCCAAACGTTCTAGAAAACTTGTAAAATAATCTGACCAGGAAAAAGCGACATAAATATTTCCAAAAGAATATTCCATAATAAGTGCCCATCCTATTACCCATGCCATAAGTTCGCCAAAACTTGCATAAGCGTAAGTATATGCAGAGCCTGCTTTAGGAATTCTGCTTGCAAATTCTGCATAACATAATGCCGTGAAACCGCAGGCAAAACCACAAATTAAATATAAAAGAATAACACCGGGACCGCCTCGGAAAACGGCTTCTCCCAAGCTGCTGAAACTTCCTGCTCCAATTATAGCTGCAATACCAAAAAAGACGATATCCCAAACGCCCAAAACTCTTGCTAAACTGGTCGAAGTATCTGTTTCTGAGTAGTGTTTTCTTCTAAAAAGTTGATTCATTCAATAATTAATTTGAAATTGAAAAAAACAAATGTAATTATTTCTCTTAAATAATTATTGTTTTCTTAATATTTCTTTCAAGTTTGTTAAGAAGTATTAAATTTTTATTCACATATTAACATTATCATAAAACGCTTGTTTACATAATATATTTTGTATATTTTCGTTGGTAATTTGTGGATAAAATCTCATCAGAAATTTAATACAATCGGTCTCAAATTTGATTCTGATTTCCATTTAAAATTTGATATTAATGAAATCAAAAAAAATACTTTTAGCCGTTGCTGTTTTCTATTTCGGAATGTCTGAAGCGCAACAGTCTCAATACTTCACCCAAAAAGAAAACTATAGATTTAATCTTGCCGAAAACCTCTATCAGACAAAGGTTTATAATGCTTCTCAGTTCGAATATGCAAGACAGTATTTTTACAATCAGAATCTTGAGCAGTCTAAAAAAGAAGCAGCGCAGTTTTTCGATAATGTAATAGGCGTTATTCTTCAAAAAAATCATGCAGAGGAGGGTTTAACTGCATTTATGAAAGAATATCCGAAATCTGCTTATTTTGCGCAGGCAAATTTGCCTTTGGCAGATTATTATCTGGCTAAAAAGGATTTTAAAAAAGCTTTAGAAACGCTTAAAAAAGTAAATCAGTACCAACTTACAAAAGAGGAAAATACACAGTATGTACTGAAGCTTGGGTATGCAAAATTCATGACTGGAAATTCTAAAGGTGCTATTGATGCTCTTGAAGAAGCATATAAAACAGCAGACCAGTCTCAGAAAGGAGATATTGCCTATATGCTCGGTCATCTTCATTATTCTAAAAGAGAAAATAATGAAGCTTTCCAGTATTTTGATTCTATAAAAGACCAGCCGGAATTTTCTAAGTTAGTGCGTCCGTATTATGTACAGATGTATTATAACGATAAAGATTATGATAAGGCGATTGCGGAAGGAACTGCTTTACTGAATGAAAATCTATCAGATTCTTACAAGGCAGAAGTTCATAAGATTATTGGCGAAAGCTACTTTATGAAGAAAGATTATGATTCTGCTTATCCTCATCTTAAAGATTACCTTAATGTACAGCAAAACCCTTCTGAGAACGATTTGTATGAAATGGGATTTGTAGCTGCACAGCTGAAAAAATATGATGAAGCTGTTTCTTACTACAATCAGCTTATCAACAGCAATTCTGCATTGGCTCAGAACGCTTATTATCAGTTAGGAAATGCCTATTTGGCGGTTGATAAAAAACAGGAAGCTCTTTCTGCATTCCGTTCTTCGTATCAGATGGATTATGATGCGAATGTAAAGCAATTGGCACACGAACAGTATGCTAAGTTAGGATATGATATCGGAAATCCATTTGAAAGTCCTACAACGGTAATTCAGAATTATATTACAGCCAATCCGAGTGGTGCTAAAAATGCTGAAATGCGGTCTCTTTTGGTGAAATCTTATCTTTATTCCGGGAATTTTAAAGAAACGCTGAATGCGATTGATAAATTGCCCAATTCAACTCCGGAAACAGACAAAGTAGATCAGGAAGTTTCTTATTTATTAGGGACTGAAGAATTCAACAAAGGAAATTTTGATGAAGCTGAAAAATATTTCTTAAGAAGTCTGGAATTCGACATCAATAAAGAATTCAATAGCCGTGCTTTATATTGGCTTGGGCAGGTATATTACCAAAAAGGAAACTATCCATCGGCAATTGTACGATACGAGAAACTTCTTGATAAAACTTTTCCCGAAAAGCAACAACTTTATTATGACTTGGGATATGCTTATTTTAAGTCTAAAAAATTCGATCAGGCAGAGAAATATTTTACAGAATATTTGAAAAACTCGAAACCTGAGTTTAAAAATGATGCCGAACTTCGTTTGGCAGATATTAATTATGCAAATAATGATTTGGATAATGCCATTGCGATTTATGATAAAAACAATAAAGATGCCACAGATTATACTTTGTATCAGAAAGCTCTTGCATTAGGTTTTAAAGGAGATCAGGCATCAAAAATCAATAATTTAAAAGTACTTATTTCCAAATATCCCAATTCGGAATATGTAGACGATGCACAATACGAAATTGGTGTAGCTTATGCATCGCAGGATGATTTTAATAATTCTAATGATTTCTTCGGAAAAGTGATAAAGTCTTCTTCGGATAAAGATTTGGTTGCTAATGCATCTATTTACAGAGCACAGAATTATATCGATCAGAATCAAAATGATAAAGCATTATCAGAATTGAAATCTTTGGGCGAACAGTATAAAAATACGGCGTATGCACAGAAAATAGTTCAGGCTGCAAAACCAGTTTTTACCAAAAACGGAGATGTTTCCGGATATCAAAGCTTTGCAAGAAATATCGGAGTTAATGTAGATGCATCAGAGATTGACGAAATTAATTTATCCACCGGAAAACAATATTTTTCTAAAAAAGATTATAAAAATGCCATTTCGTATTATGAAAAGTATTTAACCCAAAATCCTACTGGTGACGGTCTTTATCAGGCTAAATATGAGTTGGGTGAAAGTTATTACCAAACCAATAACCCAACAAAGGCACTTTTGGTTCTTCAAGAAATTGCAAATATTCAAAATGATTATCAGGATGATGCTGCAACAAGAGTTGTACAGATTTATATTTCTCAGGGAAATTCTGCTGAAGCCAAAAAATATTTAGAAAATATTAAAAATTCATCCAATATTAATGTTAAAAACTACGCTAATATTGAATTGATGAAGATGTATGCAGAAGAAAAGAATTTTTCTGAAGCGGAAAAATTAGCCAACGCTGTTATTTCCAATAATAAAAACTCTGCGGCAGTTATAGAAACAGCAAAAGTTATTAAGGCGAGAAGCCTCATGAACTCGGGAAAAGACAAAGAAGCACAGTCTGCCTATACATCGTTGGAGAAATCTTCTAACACAGAAGTGGCTGCAGAATCACTTTATGCAAAAGCATTCTACCAAAATAAAGGAAAAGCTTATAAATCTTCCAATGAAACTATTTTCAAATTGGCAAACAATTATGCATCAGAAGATTATTGGGGAGCTAAAGCATTGGTTCTCATGGCGAAAAATTATATTGGTTTGAAAGACAATTACCAGGCGAGTTACACTTGCGATCAAATCATCGCTAATTATACAGATTTCCCGGAAATTGTAGCAGAAGCAAAAGAAGTTAAAAAGACGATTAAAAAGTAAAAGTGTACTGTCGTATTTATGTAAGATGTATTTATGTTATTTAATCATTAATACTTTTTACTTTATACATTAATACAAGATATATGAACAAGAAAATTCAAATATTATCGATATTATTTCTGGGAATTTCATCAGTAGCGTTTTCTCAGATCAAAGAGGAAAGACTGATTCTTAATAAAAAAAGAGAACCGGAAGTAAAAAAGATTGAAAAGAAGAAAACCTCTGTGGAAACGGTAAAAAATTATCCACCGGAAGAGAAGTCTGCAAATCCTGTGAAATATAATATTACAGATGTTCCGGCAGTTTCAGATTTCAAAACTTCAACCATTCAGGGGGAAGATGTTGCTCCTAAATTTGAAGGAACAGCTCAAAATAACTATTTCCAGATCGGAATGGGTAATTATGGGAAAATTTTAGCCGATGGTAATATCTCTAAAACCCTTGAAAATAAGCTTGAAGTAGGAGCAGATGTACATGTGCTTTCTACCAACGGGCTCAAAAAAGAGTATGCATGGGATTCTAAACAGAGTTCGGCAACTTTGGGTGCTTTTCTGAATTCTTATGGAGAAAAAGGCAAAATAAATGTGAATGCCGAATATGGTTTGGAAAACTATAATTATTACGGAATCTATGCTTTGGAACCATCTTCTGATGTGGATTTGAAGCAAAAGGTGAATCAGTTTAAAGTAAATGGTTATTATGATTTTTATTCGAATGAAATACTGAACGATGTAAGAGTAAAATCTTCATTTTTAACCGATCACTTTAATGCAAAAGAAAATCAGGCTTCGATATTGGCGAATTTTTCGAAACATGCTGTAAAACTTTCCGATAACGGAATTGTAATGAACGCAGATCTAGGCTTGGGATTAGAAACCGTAAAAACAGATTTTGCTTTGTTGAGTAAAAATTCTGCTACATTCTTTAACGCAGATATTGCTCCGAAATTAACTTTTGCGAAAGGGGAGTCTTATCTTACTCTTGGTTCAGTTTTTAATTTTCTGAATGCAAGAAATTCAAATATATTGTTTTCAGACGAAATTAAAAACAATAAAACGTATTGGTTTCCAAAAGCTGAATTTCAGGTTGCTGCATCTAATGAATTTAAATTTTATGGAGGAATCGATGGAGGTCTGAAAATCAATACTTACGGTGAATTATTACAGGTAAATCCGTTTTTGGTATCAGATCAGATGTTGAAGCCAACAGAAACTACTTATCACTTTTATGCAGGTTTACGAGGCGATATTGATGAAACTTTTAAATATGATGTTTCTGCAGGATTCGGAAAAATGAAAAATATTATGTTTTTCTCTGCCAATAACCTGTTTTCTAATCAGTTCACTTTAGACAGACCGGGGTACGATTTTGCGAATACTTTTTCTGCTGTGTATGATGACGGAAACGTAAGTGATATTAAAGGAAGTTTACAATACTTTCCATTAGAAAATCTTGTGGTAGATGCAGGTGTGAGATTTTTAAAATATGATTTGAAAAATTTTGAAAATATTTATAATGTACCTTTATTAACGGGAAGCGTTGGTGCAAAATATACAATGCTGGAGAAAAAACTCTCATTAGGTTTTAAGGGGATATTTGCAAGTGACAGAACTACAAACTCTTATATGCTTGAGGGAGTAGGGAATCCTGCATTGATGTTTCAGTCTACAGAAAACAGAAATGATAAAGTTGGAGGATATGTAGATTTAAACTTATCCGCAGAGTATAAAATTCATAAAAATTTCAGTATTTTCGCACTCGGAAATAATCTTCTAAGCAAAAAATACCAAACCTATAACGGTTACAAAGTTTTGGGTGCACAGGTTTTAGGAGGAGTGAAGATTACATTCTAAAAATTATTGATAAATGATAATATATGAACAATGGTTTATCGCTTATATATTATCATTTATCAATTGTAAAATAGGCTGCATAGTTTAATGGATAGAACTTCGGATTTCGGCTCCGACAGTGAGGGTTCGAATCCTTCTGCGGTCACTTGGCGGGAAAAGGCACTTTTAGGAGTGCTTTTTTCTTTTTTTTTTAATTTGTAACTCTTTGTTAATCATTAAGATATGTTCGAGTACGGAATTGAGTTTGGGTGTTCGAAAAGCATTTTCGTAAAATTCAAGTTTTTCTGACAATATCGAACACAGTATCTCTCTCTTTGTCTCAGAATCGCCTGTTTGATATAGATGAGAGAGATTAGGAAGTACTTTTAATACTTGATCAAGTCTTGAAGTTATATCTGTATTCTTACGCGTTAATCTTTGATTTTGGAGCTCCATTTCTAACTCGTCTATTTTCTTTTTACTTTCATTTTTAATAATTTGATAATCTTCAAAATCCAATCTATCCTCTAAATATTTTTCTCTAGCACTATCTAATCGATTATTTAAATTGACAATTTGTGATGATATTTCTCTTTTCTTAGTGTCAACACTTTGCTGAATATGTTTAAAATTAGCTGTCAGAACTTCCTTTACTATTGAATTTATTGCTTTATGATATTCATATTTTTTTAGTTCTTTTTCGAAGGCCAGGTTAACTAAATCCGCAGAATGTCTGTAACCACATTTTGAATTACAGTGGTAATAGTAGTAAACATCCTTTTTTCCTTTAGATCCGCTACCAGTAATATGTCCTCCACATCTAGGGCATTTTAAAAAACCTCTCAATGGAAACTCATTAGTTGCAATAATTTTTCCTTGAGGTCTTTCAGCTAAAGTTTTTCCGCTTAAAACATTTTGGACTGTATAAAATAAGCTCTCCGATATTAAACTTTCGTGCTTGGCATCTACCGTACATGCTTCCTCATCTTTGTACGGTTTAATATATATTTTACCAATATAAACAGGATTCTTTATTGCTCTATAAAAAGAAGTACTACTAATCTTAGCTCCTGCCATTTTATTCATTTTAAGCCGTATTTGATTGGTAGCATATTTTCCCTTAGCAATTTCATTAAATGCCCACCGCATATTTGAGGCTTCAGGTTCTTTTAATGCTATGTATTTTCTTCCATCCTCTGTACATTTGTTGATATAACCGTAAGATGCAGTCCCCATTAATCTTCCTTCCTTTTGAGCTCTTCTCATGCCATAAAAAGTGTTAAGTGCTCTTCTATCATTTTCAACCTCTGGAGCAGCTAAGTAAATAGCAAGCATCATTTTATTCTCTGGCACAGACATATCTAAGGGTTGTTCTATAGCTTGAGGAGAAATATTATGGCTCAACAAAACTTTTATCATCTGATATGCATCACCTGCATTTCTACTAAAACGATCCCATTTTGTAAATAAAACGACATTAGATTTTAGACTTCTTTTCTTTAGATGATTGATATATTTAGTCCATTCAGGTCTGTTAAAATTTTTAGCGGAGTGATCTTCGAAAATTACCTGACCTATAGTGATTTGGTTTTGATGACAATACTTCTCCAATCTCTCATGTTGATCTCTTTGTGAGTAGCCTTTGTCGGCTTGTTCATCTGTAGAAACTCTAATATATAAATCGGCTATTTGCATTGGTGAATATTTTGTGTTAATGATTTCGTAATCAAGGCAATATAAGGAATTTATTTTAAAATAAATTCTTTTATAGTTAGTTCAGCTAATTTGTGAATGAATTCCATAACTTCTTTAATTTCAGTATCTGTTAAATTGAGGTTATGATCATTTAATATTTTTTTTGATTTTTCGAAAGAAATTTTTTGGAAAACATGAATGCTCTTCTCACTTTCAGATTGCGTATCGTTAGACATGTTAATGGGAATATTCTTTTTCATAAGCTGGTATCATTATTTTCTTTTCCAAGAGATTATCTCTTGGTTTTTTCAAATTATGATATGATTGCAGCATTGATTAATTACTGTCGTTACTCAATAATTATTTGTCAGCTTTTGTCTTCATTAAGTGGTCAGAGTAAATCTTTTTTGGATTCAATTTAGAGTAGATGTAAACATATTTTCTCAAATACAACCGGTAAAAAGACAGCTAAGGTATATCGGTCAGCCCTCCCACATTCCAGCCAAAAGACTACGGCATAAACGGTTTCCTCCCTAAAGGTACCCTCCAATTATTCCGTTTCCTTTTGGCTTTTCCTATTGCCCTACAAGATTATCTGCTTTCTTTTTTCCGGTTTTTCTTTTGAAAAATATTCAGAGAAGCCCAAGGGGCTTTCAGGGAAAGGACGGAGAAAAGATTGTGAACAAAGCAAAATGTACAATCTTAAAAAGCAATGTTATGAACATTATCGGAAGACTGACAAGAGATGCGGAAGTACGCACGCTGTCAAGCAAAAAACAAGTAGTCAATTTTTCAATTGCTACCAATGACAATTATCGCAATAAACAAGGCGAAAGAATCGAGCAGACCACCTATTTTGATTGTTCTTACTGGATTTCTCCAAAAGTAGCTGAAATTCTTACCAAAGGTGCATTAGTAGAATTAAGCGGAAGAGCTTACACAAGTGCATGGATAGGAAAAGACGGGGAAGCACACGCAGGATTAAATTTCCATACCTCACAAATCAAAGTTCATGGAGGAGGTGAAAAATCAGATGCTACTAAAACAGTTTCTAAAAACAGTCCTAAATCAGCAAAGGCTAAAACCGAAAAAACTACCTCAGACAAAAATGAGGAAGATGACGATTTACCATTCTAAAAATTCTCCACTACAAAATATTTCAAGTACGGGAAAAACAAATCTCTGCCGTATTCAGAGTACATAATATGAAATTTAATATTGTAAACGAAATAAAATTAAGCTATTCAAGAAAAGGAAATTGTGAAAGGCTAATTACTACTTCACGGGATGCGGTCAAGATTTTTAAGGAGCATTTTGACAGTGATGAAATGGATTATCGAGAGTCTTTTTTTGCACTGTATTTAAACCAAGCCAGCAGAGTTTTAGGAATAAAGAAAATTTCCGAATCGGGAATTTCTTCAACGATTGTTGACGTTAGAATTATTATGCAAACTGCGCTTTTGTGCAATGCATCAGGAATTATTTTAGCACATAACCACCCATCGGGAAATTTGAAGCCGTCTCAAGAAGATTTAAATATCACGCAAAAAATAAAAGAAGCTTCACAATTTTTAAATATTCAATTGCTCGACCATTGTATATTAAGCTCTACAGCGTACATCTCATTTGCAGATGACGGACATTTGTAAATGATAAAGAAAAACAAACGGCAGGATTTTCTGCCGTCTGTTTTATTTTTTCGGGCGAAAAGACAATTCCTTCCTTTGGTCGGAAACGTCTTTTCGCATTTAATTTATTGGAGCAATAACCTTGATGAAAATTAAAGCATAGCCTCAAATGTTCATCAAAAATATTGCAAAGTTAAAAGTGAACTATTCTTAATAGTTTGAAATTAAACCACAAGAAAAAATTATACCTATACTTTTTTGTAAAAAAGTGATTTTTTGAATAAGTCTCATAAAGTACATTTGTTACGGAGGATAAAAAATTATATCAAATTGTTCGTAACTGCATATGCAAGTGCTTCATTAAGATCAGCTACGTTCAGTTTTTCAAGCAATTTTCTGCGGTGCCATTTGACTGTATCGACAGATAAAAATACTATATCAGCGATTTCCTGAATGCTCAGACCCTGTAGATAATATCTGAAAACATCAAGTTCTTTTGGAGTTAATGTCTTCTTTTGAGATTTTTTCCATCGATTTTGTTTTAAATCATATAAAAATATGTTTTCCGATTCAGCAGAAGATATTTGAATATTGCCGGAAGACTTATTTAATGAAAGTGTTAAGTTACAAACTGCTCTCCAAATACTTCCGCTATCAGTAAGCTGCACTGGAGTTATTTTACAATTTAACAGAATTAGTTTATTTTCTTTATTGACTGTATGAAAATCAAAATTCAAAGTATGAGTTAGTCTATCGTTGAATGATAGATTTTGATAAAATTTAAACATTATAGAACGTACGGCTTGTAGTATTTTTTGATCTTCGGAAGTACTAATTTGTTTTAAAAAATCCAAACCTATTTTAGAGATGTCTGCTGTTGTAAGGTTAGAAATGTAGGCAGGTAATACAGGTATAAAATCAAATCTGTTTTCCAGATAATTAATCATAAATACATTCCCATAGGTCGTTCTTGAAATACCTCTTAATGTTTTCTCAACCGAATCATTGCAATCTTTTTTATCATTAGTAAGAAAATTTATCTGGTCGCTCGTTTGTGCTGAATTGTAGTTTTTTAACATAGTTTTCATTTTTTTGATTGGTTTTGTAAAACTACACTAAAGTGTAGGAATATTCTAATATTTTTGATTTATTTTTATGAAAAATTAACGAAATGATCAAAATTTATATGATATTATCTCTTTCTAAGTTGTGGAGTATTCTGGAATTTTTCATATAAGAATTAAAATCTGTATCCCCGTAAATCTTTAAACTTGTTTATAATTTTTTAATTATCATATGAAGCCTTAACATTAATCCACTATTATAATTTCTAAGCTTTGCTCATCGTAAAATTTATTTGGCTCAATGCCGTAAACCACCAAAATAAAAACTAATTCCGGATAATCCGGAAACATAACTCAAATTTGTACGTCTTCAAACTAAATTGGACATTTTGGAATAAATTCTTAAGGAGTATTTAGGGTTATAAATTTATTAATTTCTGTTGAAAATACAACTGTCTTCTTTTTCGGATTGAATCCGATTTTATTTGTCTTCTTTTTTCCAAAATTTGCTCAGATCTTCCGAAGTAAACA
>NZ_JADQBD010000044.1:0-26849 GCF_017808115.1 Chryseobacterium sp. RR2-3-20
AAGTTGCTCCTCAGCATTGCTCACTTCCTCTTCCAATCAACCGCAAAATATTACGAATTATTTTTGACAAAAACACCAACTATTTTTGACCACATTACCAATATTAAAAAGTTCAATTAAAACTTATCCTTTAAACTGTCCCATAGAAATAAACTTATCTTGTCTTTGGGTTTCAAGTTCTTTTCCTGTAAACTTTGAAAATGCTTTGATATTTTGCAAAATTGAATTTTTCAAGTTCAGATAAGTAGCTTCTGTATCATAATGCGCTCCACCAAGTGGCTCTTCAATAATTCCGTCTATAAATTTTTCTCTTAAAGCATCTTTAGGCGTAAGATTCAGTGCATTGGCCGCATCTTCTTTATGATCCCAGTTTCTCCAAAGAATAGAAGAGCAGCTTTCTGGTGCGATTACTGTATACCACGTATTTTCCAGCATATACACTTTATTTCCTACCCCAATTCCTAAGGCTCCGCCACTCGCTCCTTCACCGATAATATAAGTGAAAATAGGAGTTTTAAGCATCGTCATTTCGAAAATATTTCTGGCAATAGCTTCACCCTGTCCTCTTTCTTCAGCTTCAAGACCAGGATAAGCTCCCGGAGTGTCTACCAATGTAACTACAGGTATTCTGAATTTTTCCGCAAGCTTCATTAATCTTAAAGCCTTTCTGTATCCTTCAGGATTCGGCATTCCGAATCTTCTGTACTGTCTTTCTTTGGTTGTTCTTCCTTTCTGAGTACCGATAATCATCACTTTATGACCGTCTAAAGTCGCCAAGCCACCAATCATAGCCGGATCGTCTGCAAAATTTCTATCACCGTGAAGTTCAAGAAAACTGCCTTTATCGACCATTCCGTTGATATAATCCAAAGTATAAGGACGATCGGGATGACGAGAAAGCTGTACTCTTTGCCAAGGCGTAAGATTACCATAGATTTCTTTTTTCTTTTCTATGATTTTATCCTCGATTTGGCTGCAGGCTAATTTTACATCAACACCACTTTCTTCTCCTACTAAAGAACAGGTTTGGTATTGATCCATTAATTCTTTTATAGGAAGTTCGAAACTTAAATATTCCATTCTTGAAGTAAATTAAATCTTTCAAATTTATGAAAAATTATCAAAATCTATTTAAAATTATTGATTGCATTGTGTATTCTGGATATAGACTCCTCTTTTCCAATGACTTGCATAATATCCGGAACATCAGGTCCTTTCAGTTCTCCAACTAAGGCTAAACGTAGCGGCATCATTACTTTACCCATCCCTAAGCCTTTATTCTCTGCGAAATCATGAACGATTTGTTTAAGATTTTCAGCATTAAATTCAGATTTCTCCAGGGTTTGAGCTAATTCTTGTAAAATCTCAGAAGTGTCTTCATTCCATGCTTTTTTTGCTGCTTTTTCATCAAAAGAAATTGGAGCCTCAAAGAAAAACTTCCCGTTTTCGTAGATATCTTTCGGGAAAGCGGTTCTTTCTTTCATCAAATGAACAATTTGCAGTAATTTTTCATCTGAAATATGTATGTTTAAATCTGAATTCTTAAGAATATTCATCAGTTCTTCATCTGAAGTTTTCTGAATATACTGATGATTGAACCATTCTGCTTTCTCTTTACTGAATCTTGCACCGGCTTTGTGAACTTTATTCAAATCAAATTCTTTTGCCATTTCTTCGAGTGAAAGAATTTCTTTGTCATCCGCAGGAGACCAACCCAAAAGTGCCACCATGTTAATAAACGCTTCAGGAAGATATCCGCTTTCTCGGTAACCTTTAGAAACATTTCCAGTCACAGAATCTGTGAAGTTTAATGGAAATACAGGAAATCCGAATTTATCACCATCTCTTTTGCTTAATTTTCCTGAAATACCTTTCTTCAAAAATTGTTTTACGGATGCTGTAATTTCATCATCTTTATCGTTTTCATTAAGCATAGATTTAAATCTTGCACTTTTAACTTCAGCAAAAAATGATTTGATTAAGGTAGCCGATTCATCAAAAGAAAACTGATTGTTTTTCGCAATAAATTCTTCTGCGAAAGATTTCGTAATGCTATCAATATTTTCTTTTGTAATTAATGTTGAAATATCTGGTTTCAAAATCAAAGAAAGATGAGCAAACTGCGGCGCTTCCCAACCCATTGCCTCATATAATAAAGTGTGCAATCCTAATGATGGCAACCATTCTTCACCACGGATAACGTGAGAAATTTCCATTTCATGATCATCGATGATATTAGCAAAATGATAAGTTGGCATTCCGTCATTTTTCACCAAAACTTTATCGTCTAAAGTGTTGGTATTTACCGAAGAATTTCCACGGATGATATCTACAAGATTTAGTGTTCTATCCACCGGCATTTTGAATCTTACCACATAAGGAGTTTTTGCTTCCAGCAATTTCTGAACTTCTTCCTCAGAAAGAGCAATGCTGTTTCTCAAGCGGTTGCGTGATTTATTATCATAAGAAAAAACTTCACCTCTAGCATCGTATTCGGCACGGATGGCATCTAATTCTTCAGCCGTATCGAAAGCAATATAAGCATAATCTGTTTTTAAAATCTGCTCTGTGTATTTATCATAAATATCTCTTCTTTCAGACTGTCTGTAAGGTGCAAATTTCCCTCCTTTTTTTGGACTTTCATCGGCTATAATTCCGCACCATTCCAATGCTTCTTCGATGTAGTCTTCTGCCCCTTCCACATATCTTGCAGTATCTGTATCTTCAATTCTCAATACAAACTCTCCGCCTTGGTTTTTAGCAAAAAGATAATCATATAATGCCGTTCTTACGCCTCCTAAATGTAAAGGTCCCGTAGGACTTGGAGCAAAACGTACTCTTACTTTGTCCATTTTAAATAAAATTTTTGCAAATTTACTTAAATTAAATGTTTTTGATGAGCATTAATCTCAATGAGATTTGGTTTTTTAATCTTATTATCTACATTTGTAAAAATTTAGAATATTCATATTATGCTAGAAATTGGCGAAAGACCTTGGGGAAAATATTATGTTTTGGCAGATGAGCCTCACTATAAATTAAAAAGAATTGAGGTAAATCCGGGACAAAAACTATCTTATCAGTACCACCATAAAAGACAGGAACAATGGACGATTATTGAAGGAGATGCCACAGTAGTTTTAGACGAAAAAGAAATATCTTTAAAATACGGAGAAAGCATTTTTATCCCGTTAGGTTCTAAGCACAGGATGATGAATCTTTCTGACAAGCCCGTGGTTTTCATTGAAGTTCAGACAGGGACTTATTTTGGTGAAGACGATATTGTGAGAATTGAGGATATTTACGATAGAAAATAGTCTCTTTATTATTCTATTTCGTTAAAATTTAATAACAGGATGGGCATTAAAAAATCGGTATATGATATTCGTTTGGCTCAAGAAAGCAAATATATATGAAAATACTATTAGACCCACAAATATTCGATCAGCAGACTTATGGTGGGATATCACGATATTATACCGAGGTTTTTTCTGTAATTTCCAAAAAAAGCGATGTTGAGGTTCTGCTTCCTTTATACAGTTCAGATAATGCATACGTAAAAGCTACAGATTTGCTTGTTAAAAACAAAAACCTGAATGCTCTCTATAGCTTTCTTGCATTTTTTAAAATAAGCACTCGTACTTTAAGAAGAAAAAATTCTGAAAAATTACTCCATAACGCTTTTGAAAATAAAGATTACGATATATTTATTCCTACCTATTACAATCCTTATTTTTTAGACAAAATAGGCACAAAACCTTTTGTTTTAACAGTTTATGATATGATTCATGAACTTATGCCCCAATATTTTGTGGAAGACAGCTTTCATGTGGTGGAACGAAAATTATTATTAATGCAGAAAGCTACCAAAATAATAGCCGTTTCTAATAATACTAAAAAAGATATCATTAAAATTTATCCAGATATTGATCCCAACAAAATTGAAGTGATATATCATGGCAGTTCTATTAAAATTCATCCGGAGGTAACAGTACAATTTCCCGAAAAATATATTCTGTACGTTGGCTCCAGAGAAACGTATAAAAACTTTAAATTTTTCATCCAATCCGTTACGCCTTTACTTAAAAACGATTCTAATTTACAGATTATTGCTGCCGGAGGAGGGAAATTCACCGAAGAAGAAATTCAGTTTCTAAAAAAATTAGGTATTCAAAATCAGGTTTTGCAAAGATATTTTCAAGAAGAAGAACTGGGACATTACTATCAGAATGCACAATGTTTTGTTTTTCCATCATTGTATGAAGGCTTTGGAATTCCTGTCCTAGAATCTATGGCTTGTGGTTGCCCCATTGTTTTAACAAAGCACGGATCTTTTCCTGAAGTTGCAGGAGATGCAGGTATTTATTTTGATTCTGAATCTGAAGATGATCTACGCGAAAAAATACAAATATTAATTTCCGATGAGGAATTGAGAAAAAAATATGCCGAAAAAGGTTTGGAAAGAGTAAAGAAATTCGATTGGAAAGACGCAGCAGAACAATGTCTGAAGGTTTATTCTGATGCCATACAACTTCAAAAAAATTCAAAATAACAATTCAAATAAATGAATAAAAAGCTAACCATCGTAACCATAAATTTTAACAACAAAGCCGGACTGGTTAAAACGTTTGAATCCATTAAAAGCCAAAGATGGTCTGACTTTGAATATATTGTTATTGATGGCGGTAGCAATGATGGAAGTAAAGAACTTATTGAAGAAAATCCGCAGGTTAATTACTGGGTAAGTGAAAAAGATTCTGGTGTTTATAATGCTATGAATAAAGGCATACGCAAGGCAACCGGCGATTACATTATCTTCATGAACAGTGGCGATTTTTTTTATGATGAAAAGGTTTTAGAAAAAACACATCAAAATTTCGATTCTGGCATCGAAATACTTTACGGAAATTCTATTTATTTTAATGACGAAGGATACCGAAGAGAAGAAATACCGCCAAAAAAACTGATTTTCAGCTTTTTCTATTATGGCGGAATCAATCATCAGGCAGCATTCATCAAACGGCAGCTTTTTGATCAATATTTTTATTACCGAGAAGATTTTAAAATATGTGCAGACTGGGAGTTCTTTATTGTTCTTATCTGTCTTCATAATGTAAGCTATAAACACATAGAACAAACAGTATGTTATTATGATTATTCCGGAATCTCGGCGAAACCAGAAAATTTAAAACTTTATCATACTGAAAGAGAAATTACGCTGAAGCAATATTTCTCTGCTTTTCTTGAAGATTTGGCACTAAGTCACGAAGCGAGAGCCCGAAGAATTCAGCATGTACTGTACATTAAAAAATTTCCTGTAGCATGGAGATTTTTGAAATGGATGATTAGTCTCGTTTTACTTTTCTTGCCTAAATTCAAATTGAAAAAAGATTGATCCTAAAAATGATGCATCTTCATAATAATTTTTAAAAAAATGAGTTACAGACTTTCCATAATTACGATTAATTACAACAATGCAGAAGGATTAAAAAAAACCCTGCAAAGTGTCATCAATCAAAGCTGTAACGATTTTGAGTATATTGTGATCGATGGAAACAGTAATGACGGCAGTAAAGAAATTATTTCGCAGTACAGTAAAAACATCACCCATTTTGTAAGTGAAAAAGATTCTGGCATTTATAATGCTATGAACAAAGGAATTAAAATAGCTACAGGAGAATATTTCCTTTTTCTGAATAGCGGAGATGAACTGGAAAACGAGAAAGTTGTTGAAAAAAGCCTCTCTTCCTTAGCATTTTTTGATCTTATTTCCGGCAACATGATATACAGTACAGACGGAATTCCTAAAACACTTTTCACTCCACCCAATGAAGTGAATCTCGCATATTTTCTTCACTCATTTTTACCTCATCCCTCCACTTTTATTAAGAAAGAGCTCTTTCAAAACATTGGTTTATATAACGAAAATTTAAAAGTAATTTCAGATTGGGAATTTTTTCTGAAAGCAGTGGTCATTCATCAGGCAAAATACAATCATTTGGATGAAGTTATCAGTAATTTTGATAATTCTGGAATATCAAGTAATCCTGAAAGCGAAAACCTAATAAAAAAAGAAAAGGCAGAGGTTTATCAAAATCTTTTTCCGAATTTGAAAAATGAAATTAAAATGATTGAATTCGCCAGCTCAAAAAGAATGGTAGAAATTCAGCACATTCAAAACTATCATCCTTTTTTATGGAAATTACTAAAAGGATTTCTTAATATCCTCAATATTTTCTCTTCACAAAAAGAAGTGAAGTTATTCCACAAAATAAACCGAAAAAATTAGTTATTAATAATATCAGTATAATATGCTAAGGTTTCATGAAGCATTTTCTGCAAAGAAAACTTCTCCACAACTGTTTTTCTGGCATTTTGAGAAAGATATTCTGCTAAAGAAGGATCAGAAAAAACTTTAAGAATTTTTTCGGCAAAATCTTCACTGGAACTGGCTGTAAAACCATTCTCACCATCTTCAACAATTTCCTCAAAAGCTTCAATTTCTGAGCAGACCACAGGTTTTTTTAGTGCCATTGCTTCTGTAAGTGCCAAACCAAAAGTTTCACCTTTAGACGGAAATATTACAACCTCAGCTTCAGAAAGTAAATTTAAGACTTCATTTTTATCTTTCATCCCATAGAAAAAGACCTTTTTTTGTAATTGATTTTCCTCAATTCTATTTTTCAGAATATTGACGATTGAGGTTTCTTTTCCAATAAAATGTAAGGTTGATGAAGGTTCGGATTTGCTGACATTTATAAAGGCTTCCAATGCGGTTTCTGCTCCTTTCTCTACAGAAATATTTCCAATGTAAAATATAGATTTCGGCTTAACCTGAATTTGCATTTGAGTCTTGAAGAAATCAGTATTTATCCCATTATAAATAAGATGATAATCTTTCTCCCCAAAAATATCCTTGTTCATTTTTTTGTTGCTCAAAGAAATCGTAATGATATTATCTGCGTTCTGAAAAGCTTTTTTCTCATTATAAATTTTCCCTTTAGCAGCTCCATATCCAAAAAATTTCTGCAAAACAGACCAAGAACCATGACTTCTAATGAGGTACGGAATCTCAAATTTTTCCGCAACTCTGCTCATTCCTTCCCAATCATGGGTTTCTATAATATCTATTTTTTTGTTTTGAATAAAACCGTATAGTTTTTTCTGAAGATAATTAATTTCCCAATCATAAATTTTGAAATGTAAATTTTGTAAGAATGATATTTTACCGGATACAGATCTCAGCAATTCTATGAGTTTATTTTTCTTGAAATAATCTTTTACAAACAATACAGAGAGATTATCATCTTCTATTTTAAACTCCTTTTTTGAAGAGCCAAAAACAGAAACTTTTATACCTTTCCGGATAAGAGCTTCGGCAATATTTTGATAAAAAACACCCGTTCCGCCACTGTTAAGCTGAAATGCTGATTTGAATTCTTTGGTAATAATTAATACGTGATGTACTTTTTTCATAAATTAAAAACGGTATTCACCCAATGATCCAATGTGTATTTGTAATAAATATCGTCAGGAATTTTTTGATAATCGGTCGTGAAAAATGATTTTGGTATATTACTAAAATCTTCGTTGAGAACTAGAATATTTTCCGGATTATAAAAATCATAGTCTTGAATGGTAAGATTATCGGTAATGAATTTTTTCTCTAATGCCATCGCTTCAAAAATCCTGAAACTTAAGCCCTGCTGATTACTTCGTTGTAAATCTAATATCGCTTTTGTATTTTTGTACAAGTCGGGCAAAGATTTTTGAGGAACATTTTTCACTCTGAAAGTAATAATATCGCTGTTCTGATTATCAACAATCTGAGCAACCTGATTTTTCCAGCTTTTTTTCCCTGCTACAATAGTTTTAAACTTAATTCCCAGTGGTTTTATTTTTTGAATTAGTAAATTCAGTCTCTTTAATCTCCCTTTATCATGCGACGTTATATAAAAAAGGTCGAGTGCAGGATTTTGCTCTTCTGCAGGACAATATTTCAAATAATTATAATTGGTAATCTTTTTAAAACCGAATTTCTTTACATCTTCATTGTCGAAAGAAAAAACAGTCTCAAAATAATGCAAAATATGCTGTGCAGGATTTCTCGACATGCTATCGTATAAATAAGCAATATTTCTATCAGTAGAATTCCTTATCACTTCATGCACCCGTTCTTCGATAGCTTCGGGATTAATTACCAAAATCTGATCCTGTTTCCCAATTTTTTCAAGTGAATCTATAATAAAATTCTGCCTTTTCTCATATTTTAGGTTTTTGCCTACAAAAACTTTACTCATGGCATTTTTCACTCTTGCACCAAAATTTTTATGGGAAAAAGCACCTATATTAATATGGTGAGCTTCTATCCCTTTTTCTTTCAGTTTATCAACGATATGTTCATCGTAATGCCAAAAATCAAAGCTAATTAAACAAATTTTCATAAGACAAAAGTAAAGATTTTAAAGTTTAAATATTTAATTTTGGAGAAAAGCTCGTTTTTTAATGAAAAAGAAAATTCTTATTGATGTTGAACGGTTAAAATATCCCCGATCAGGAATTGCAAATGTCTGCATTTCCCTCATAAAAGGATTAGATAAAAAGTTGTGCCAATTCAGTTATTCCCTTTACGGTCCTGCTAAAAATATTCCTTCTGTTACGGGAAACTTTCAGATCATCAACTGGAAATTTTGGCAGAAAAAAATCCCAATAAATACATCCTCATTTTCATTAATTCATGTAACGCATCAGCTTTCAGAATATTTTCACAAGAAAAACTCCAACCAAAGAAAAGTAGTAACACTCCACGACCTTAATTTTCTTCACGATAACAGTAGCGAAAGAAAAATTAAAAAATCTAAAACACTGGTTCAAAAAAATATTGGTAATGCAGACGCAATTGTTTGTATTTCTGAATTTGTAAAAGAAGATTTTATTAAAAACATCAACTTATTCAACATCAATAAAGATGTTAAGATTGAAGTAATTTATAATGGATTGATTTTTCCAGAAAACGAAAAATTTAGTTCAAATAAAAATTACGATTTTATCAACAGAAATTTCATCTTGAATATTGGAGTACTTTTTCCGAAAAAAAACCAGGAATCATTATTGAATTTAATCTCGGAGAACGACCGCGATTTGGTTCTGATTGCCTCTTCGGCGAAATCTGAATATCAAGATTTATTTTTTCAGAAAGTAAAATCATTAGGATTAGAAAAACGAGTTCATCTATTAGAAAATATTGAAAATACTGAAAAGTACTTTCTTCTTCAGCATTGCGAATCTTACTGTCATCCTTCATTAGCAGAAGGATTCGGAATTCCCCCTGTAGAAGCTATGTATTTTGGAAAGCCTATATTCCTGAGCAAATTAACGAGTTTACCGGAAATTGGTGGTGATTTAGCCTTTTATTTTGAAGATTTCACTGCAGAATCTATGAAAAATGTTTACAATAAAGGAATGGAAAAATTTAACGCTAATCCTGAATATTTCAATAAGAAATTAAAAGAAAGAGCCGAAAAATTCAGTTATACCAAAATGGCAGATGCTTATGAAAAACTGTACAAAGATTTGTTAGACTAAAGTTTTGTTTTACCGAATTTCAGCTTCCATTTAAAAACCTTAAAACTGTCTCCGTACTTTATATCGATGCGGTTTACTTCATACTGATTCTTAAACGGATACGCTTCAATATTGTTACCAATTCTTAAAGCTGACACAATCCCAATTCTTTCTAACATGGCAAAGAATTCTTTTTTTAGTTTTTTATCTTTAGGAAACTTCCCATACGGATAAGCAAAAACTTTGGTAAACGGAATTGCATTTTGTTCCAAAACCTTCATATTTTCCAAAAGTTCCCCTTCAGATTCATCAATTGAAAGTTGAGAAAAGTTTCGGTGAGAATGGCTGTGCAAAGCAATTTCAATTAAATGAGAATCTAAAGATTTCAAATCATCAAAATCCATGTAAATTTTATTTCCCTCTTTTATATTACTCTGAATAAACTCTGTGGGAATAAATATGGTCGCTTTCAACTGATACTTTTCTAGCAACGGAACAAGATATTCTATGTTATTGTAATAGCCATCATCGAAACTGAGAATTATCTTATTTTTAATCTGTTTTGAAGCTTCTAGATCTTTAAAAAAAACCGTCTCAAAATTTTTCTTAATATATGCGAACTGCTTTTCAAGATTTTCAACTGTTACAATAAAGTCGTTTTTGTAAGCAATACTTTTTGGCAAAACCTGATGATACATAAGGATACGAATTCCTTTTGTCCCCGAAAAATCTGTAAATTTATTGAGAATTCTTAAGAGCATGATTTGCTTATGTGAGTGATTTCGTACAGTTTCTTGTATTTGAGAAAAGTGTAAAACGCTGCCGTATTAGCCGCATAATATCCTACCAAACCATCCAGAAAGCCCAGTCTGATAACGTAAGACTTAATAAACTGAAAAAAGGGATTGAACAAAATCTTGAAAATACTAGATCGTTTCCCTTTTCTATACATCTTTTCTGCCATCATCGAAGTATATTTATTAGATTTCTCGATATGGTGATGAATATCTTTGTACGTGTAATGATTGAGCTTCCCGATAAGCAATCCTACAGGTTCAGACGTAATAAAACATTCATGAACGATATCTTCAGAATATTTTCCTGCATTTTTCTTGAAAAAACGCTCTCTTTTGGTGTTTCCCCAACCTCCATACTTTAAAGTTTTCCCTAGAAATATATTATTGAATGCAACATTATAAACCAAAAACTTAGGATTACTTTCTGCAACGATATTTTTTATGGAATTTTTTGCTGTATCATCAGGAATTTCGTCGGCATCCAAAAACAGAATCCAGTCTCCTGAACATTGACTGATAGCGAAATTTTTCTGTTTTCCAAAACCTTCAAACTGATGCTGTATAAATTTTACTTTGGGAAATTTTCTGCAAATCTCTTCTGTAGCATCTGTGGAAAAACTGTCGATTATAACGATTTCATCTGCCAAATCCTTAACGGCTTCAAGATTTTTTTGGATGATTCTATCCTCGTTAAAAGTAATAATTGCTACAGAAAGTCTCATAAAAATATAAGTTACTGTGCAAAAATACAGTTTATTTTCAGATTATAAACTTAATCCCAAGATAATCATTATGCATATTCTTTCTTCAGAAATTCATAGGTTTTGAATGAGCTTAATGCACTTAAATAAGATAAAGTGATTCCCTTCCTGCCATCCAGAATACCCAATTTAAGAATATACATTTTAAAAAAATTAAATATACTTTTTGAGAGTTGCTTAATTAGTCTGTACTTAATTTTCTTCTCATACAGATCTTTTGCTTTTAACTTAGAATAATGAATTACCTTATCATGATAACTTTCGTAAGAATCGAATGAATAATGCAAGAGATAATGTTCCAGAACACCGGGGTTTTCTACGGTGTCTAATCCTTCATGTACTCTTTTATGTTCATCATAATGAGCAACTTCTCGCTTGAAAAGACGAATATTTTTATCATTTTGAGTTCCGGAATAATTAACCTTCTCGCCCTTGAAAAAGAATTTTCTTTTAAAAAAATAAGCTTTTTGAGTAATTGGTTTTTTTATTTCTTTCAGAATATCATTTTTAAGTTCCGGAGTAATGCGTTCATCGGCATCTAAAAATAAAATCCATTCGTTTTTGGCGTAAGAAATACAAAGATTTCGCTGTTTTGTAAAATCTTCAAATCTATTTTGATAGAGCTGAACTTTAGGAAATTTAGTTTTTATAATTTCTACTGTACTATCTGTACTAAAGGAATCTAAAACAATTATTTCATCTGCAAATTCAACAGTTTTTAATGCTTCTTCAATGTTTTTCTCTTCATTGAATACAATGAGTAATGCGCTAATTTTCGAATCTTTCATATTTCACACTTCTTGAAAAACGTTAGATACAAAAAACAGGTAAAAGTTAATCAATCGTTTGTTGGATTTTACAGAAAAAAAATAACACCCTGAAATAGAGTGCTATTTTTTAACAAAAAATATTTTATTTCTTAAAATTAAGTATTGTTTTCTCGATAATCTTTACGCAGTCTAACAGCTGTTCCTCCGTAATTACCAATGGCGGAGCCAGTCTGATGATATTTCCGTGTGTTGGCTTGGCTAGAAGGCCGTTTTCTTTTAACTGCAAACAAAGATTCCATGCTGTAGAACTTTCAGGCGTATCATTAATTAAGATTGCATTTAAAAGACCTTTACCACGAACTTTAGTAATTAAATCACTTTTCTCAATCACTTTTTCAATTTCAGATCGGAATAATTTTCCTAATTCTTCGGCTTTTTCTGATAATTTTTCTTCCTCCACAACATCTAAAGCAGCAATGGCAACAGCACACGCAATTGGATTTCCCCCAAAAGTAGAACCGTGTTGTCCGGGCTTAATCACGTTCATAATTTCATCATCAGCCAAAACTGCAGAAACAGGATACATTCCGCCAGAAAGTGCTTTTCCTAAAATTAAAATATCTGGCTGAACATTTTCATGATGACAAGCAATTAACTTTCCTGTTCTCGCAATTCCCGTCTGAACTTCATCTGCAATAAAAAGAACATTGTATTTCTTACATAATTCTGAAGCTTTTTTCAGGAAATTTTCATCCGGAACATACACTCCCGCTTCACCCTGAATAGGTTCAACAAGGAATGCTGCAATATTTTGAGCATCATTTTTTAAAACTTCTTCTAAAGCCGAAATATCATTGTATGGAATTTTAATAAACCCTGGAGTAAAAGGTCCATAATTTTGGTTTGCATCCGGATCATTAGAAAAAGAAACAATCGTCGTTGTTCTTCCGTGAAAGTTGTTTTCGCAAACAATAATTTTCGCTGCGTTTTCAGAGATTCCTTTTACTTCATAGCTCCATTTTCTTGCTAATTTTACGGCAGTTTCCACCGCTTCGGCTCCTGAATTCATCGGTAAAACTTTATCAAAACCGAATAAAGTAGTGATCTTTTTCTCGTATTCTCCTAAATTTGAATTGTAAAAAGCTCTGGAAGTTAAAGCCAGTTTTTTAGCCTGTTCAACCAATGCATCAACAATTTTCGGGTGAGAATGACCTTGGTTTACCGCAGAATAAGCGGAAAGAAAATCATAATATTTTTTCCCTTCAACATCCCAAACAAAAACACCTTCGCCTTTATCTAAAACCACCGGAAGCGGATGATAATTGTGTGCACCAAATTTTTCTTCAAGTTCAATAAAATACTGTGAGTTTTTTGCTTGTTCTGCTGTTGTCATATATTTGTAGGTTTTCCACAAATTTAAACATTATAAATAACTTGATTAAAGCAAAATATTTCTGTTTAAACGTAACATACAGAATGTCCTTAAAGAATTAATGAGTAATTCGGAAGATATTTAGCAAACATCACTTCACTTTTAGTGTTTATATCTTATTTCGTATTTGAATTATGAAAATCATAATGTATTGAAATGAAAAAACCGCCTTAAAAAAGACGGTTTTTAGATATGATTAAATAATCTTAATGATTATCATATTTTCTATCCATTACAAAATCTTCCATGAATTTTGTAGTGTAATCTCCTGAAAGGTATCTTTCATCCTCCATCAACTGTCTGTGAAAAGGGATGGTTGTTTTTACACCTTCCACGTAGAATTCTTCCAAAGCTCGTTTCATTTTTGCAATTGCCTCTTCACGGGTTTGAGCCGTAGTAATTAATTTGGCAATCATAGAATCGTAGTTAGACGGAATTGTATAACCAGAATAAACGTGAGTATCAACACGGATTCCGTGTCCTCCCGGGATATTTAGTCCTGTGATTTTTCCTGGTGATGGTCGGAAATCCGCATACGGATCTTCTGCGTTAATTCTGCATTCTATTGAATGTAATTTCGGATAATGATTGATTCCTGAAATAGGCGTTCCGGCTGCCAAAAGAATTTGTTCTCTGATCAAGTCATAATCAATAACCTGCTCTGTAATTGGATGCTCCACCTGAATTCTGGTGTTCATTTCCATGAAATAAAAATTTCTGTGCTTATCAACAAGAAATTCAATAGTTCCAACCCCTTCATACCCGATAAATTCTGCTGCTTTCACTGCTGCTTCACCCATTTTCTCACGTAGTTCATCCGTCATAAACGGAGAAGGTGTTTCTTCTGTTAATTTCTGATTTCTTCTCTGCACAGAACAATCTCTTTCAGAAAGGTGACAGGCTTTACCAAATTGATCTCCTGCAACCTGAATTTCAATATGTCTGGGCTCCTCAATCAATTTTTCCATGTACATTCCTCCGTTTCCGAAAGCTGCAACAGCTTCCTGAATAGCAGATTCCCAGTGATCTTTTAGGTCTTCGGCTTTCCAAACTGCTCTCATCCCTTTTCCGCCACCACCTGCAGTTGCTTTAATCATTACCGGATAGCCTGTTTCTTCAGCAATTTTTGCAGCGTGTTCGTAAGATTCAATTAATCCGTCAGAACCCGGTACACAAGGTACTCCTGCCGCTTTCATAGTAGCTTTGGCATTGGCTTTATCTCCCATTTTTTCGATTTGCTCAGGAGAAGCACCGATAAATTTGATTCCGTTTTTCTGGCAGATTCTAGAGAAGTTGGCATTTTCTGATAAAAATCCGTAACCCGGGTGAATAGCATCCGCGTTGGTAATTTCTGCCGCAGCAATGATGTTAGGGATTTTCAGATAGGAATCTTTGCTCATTGCAGGACCAATACAAACAGCTTCGTCTGCAAATCTTACGTGAAGACTGTCTTTGTCTGCAGTAGAGTACACGGCTACCGTTTTGATTCCCATTTCTTTACAAGTACGCAGAATACGCATTGCAATTTCGCCACGATTGGCTATTAATATTTTTTTGAACATCTTCTTAAAATTAAAAATTAGATAATTTGAAAATTAGATTAATGTTATTTGAATGTAGAATTTTGTCTAACATCTAATGTCTAACACCTAATTTCTAACTAAGATGGGTCTACTAAGAATAATGGCTGATCGTATTCTACAGGAGTTGCATCGTCAACTAAAATTTTAACGATTTTTCCGCTTACTTCAGATTCGATTTGGTTGAATAACTTCATTGCTTCGATTACACAAACTACTTTTCCGTTGGAAACTTCATCACCAACATTTACGAATACATCTTTATCCGGAGATGGTTTTCTGTAGAAAGTTCCGATCATCGGAGATTTAATTGTCACAAATTTGCTGTCATCAGCTGCAGCTTCAGTTTTTTCCGCAGAAGCTACAGGAGCAGCAACTGGAGCTGGTGCCGCTTGTTGAGGCGCCGCCTGATACATTGCTGGTTGTGCAACATAACTCATTTCATTACCTCCAAGTGGAGTTTTAATCGTAATTTCGAAATCTTTAGTTTTATATTTTACTTCTGAAACTTCAGCTTTAGACACAAACTTAATAAGATTCTGTATGTCTTTAATGTCCATAAAATTGATATTTGATTTGCTGCCAAAGATAACAAAAAACAACAAAAAACAACAAAAAACCGCTAAATTTTATAAAAATCGAGCGGTTTTTGTATAAAACGAGCTTATTTTGGCGAAATTCAGCTCTTAGTTTTCTTCAGTAGTTGCTACTTCTTTTTCTAATACTACTTTACCTCTGTAGTATAATTTTCCTTCATGCCAGTGAGCTCTGTGGTAAAGGTGCATCTCACCTGTTGTAGCATCTTTTGCTAATTGAGGAACTATAGCTTTGTAGTGAGTTCTTCTCTTATCTCTTCTTGTAGACGACTGTCTTCTCTTTGGATGTGCCATTTTCTAATAACTTTTTTAATTGATGAGCGATGAGATTCATCATCCCATCATTAAACTATTTAATTTTTATTCTTTAAATTTTTAAGAGCATCCCATCTTGGGTCACTTTTTGGTTCTTCATTCTCTTCAGTGTCTTTCGGACTGAATTTTTCGAGAATCTTTAAATCTTCATCACTGAGGTTGGGTGATATTTTTTTCATTGGAATTGCCAATGCAACGTTTTCATATACGAGCTGTGCCACATTAAAAGCATGATCATTGGAAGGAATAGTGATTACATCTTCTTCACTATCATCATACTCTTCTCCAAACTTTACCAAAATATCTATTTGGTTTTCTATCGGATAGCTGAAATTTTCGCTTGAAATATCACAAACTAAATCTACAGTACCCATCACCTTAATTTCAAATTCTAAAAAAGTAGTATGCTTATTAAGCAAAACATCTACTGATATTTTAGGATTTGTAAATTCCTGTTCAGTGTCAAATAATTGAAAGAACGCTTTATCTATCTCAAATTTGAACTCGTGTTTTCCGGGTTTCAATCCAGAAAAGCTTATGTCATAGTTTCTTAACTTGTCCATAAAATGAGTGTGCAAAAATATGCATTTTTTTTAATATTACAAATAATTTTCAAAACAAATTATCTCAAATCTTAGATTTCTGATTCTACAGGAAGATCTTCATCCACACCATTATCCGAAGGTACTCTTCTTGGCTGCAGTCTATTGCTCATTAAATCTTTATAATCATTTCTATTATTAAAAATTTTTATCGCCGTAAAAATAGCTTCCATAAAACTTTGTTCGTTCGCAATATTTTTGCCAGCAATATCATAAGCTGTACCATGATCTGGTGAAGTTCTTACAAAAGGTAATCCAGCGGTGTAATTCACTCCCTCTTCATACGCCAATGTTTTGAAAGGAGCAAGCCCCTGATCGTGATACATCGCTAATACAGCATCATAGTTTTTATATTTTTCGGGCTGAAAAAAGCTATCGGCCGGAAAAGGTCCGAATGTTAAAATCCCTTGATCCGATAATTCTTTAATTGTTGGTGAAATAATTTCTATTTCTTCCTTCCCGATTACTCCGCCATCTCCCGAATGCGGATTGAGTCCCAAAACAGCGATTTTCGGTCTTCTTACAGAAAAATCTTCTATTAAAGTTTGGTTAAGAATTCTAATCTGTTTCTTTATTTTCTCTTTAGATATATTTTCGGCAACTGCAGAAAGAGGAATATGATGTGTAGAAACCGCTACTTTAAGATCTTCAGTTACCAAAAACATCAATCCTTTTTTATTGAATTTCTCTTCAAAATAACCTGTGTGGCCCGCATGTTTAAAACCCATTTTCACCATTTCATCTTTATTGATGGGTGCCGTTACTAAAACATCTATTTCTCCTTTCATTAAAGCTTCAGTTGCAGCTTCAAGAGAATCAATAGCCATTTTTGTAGACTCTTCTGTAGGTTTACCCAATTCTACATTTACATTTTCTTTGGTAAGATTTACCATATTCAGCTTTCCTGCCTGTGCCTGAGAAGCTTCTGTAATGTAATTAAAATTTAAATTGAGCTTAAAAATATTTTTTTGGTATGTAAACAACTTCCCTGAACCAAAAATAACAGGAGTGAAAAAATCTGTAATCGTTTTGTCTTTCAGACATTTCATGATGATTTCCGGACCGATACCGTTAAAATCACCAATTGAAATTCCTACTCTTACTGTATGGTTTTTTGGGTTCATTTTGATTATCTTTGAAGATTATAATTTTACAAATTTAGCAAAAATAATATGTTCACAGGCATTATTGAAGCAGTAGGTGTTGTTGAAAAAATACATCAGAACGGAACAAATATAGATTTTACACTAAGTTGTCCTTTCACACAGGAATTAAAAATAGACCAAAGTCTGGCTCATAACGGCTGTTGCCTCACGGTAGTAGATATTAAAGATCATTTTTATACCGTTACAGCAATTCTCGAAACTTTAGAAAAAACCAATCTTGGAAAATGGCATGAAGGAAGCGTTGTTAATCTTGAACGATGCATGATTATGAACGGACGTCTTGACGGCCATATTGTACAGGGACATGTAGACAAAACCGGAAAAATTATTGGCATCGAAAACAAAGATGGCAGTTATTTTGTTACAGTAGAATATGATTCTGAAGGTAATTTTGTAACAGTTCCTCAAGGTTCTATTACAATGAATGGTATTAGTTTAACAGTTGCCAAAAGTGAAGATTTCAGGTTTTCTGTTGCCATCATCCCTTATACATGGGAATTTACCAATATGAATACACTTCAGGTAGGAGATAAAGTGAATCTTGAATTCGATATTATCGGCAAATACATTTCAAAATTAATTAATAGGCAGAATGGCATTTAATCTTTATAAAGGATACAGTTTGAGAAACCGAGTTTTTTTCGGTTTTCTTCTTGTATGCCTTTTGAGTGTAGCTGCCTCTTCTCTGGTTCCTTACTTTGTTTTGCGTAATAATGCACTTCAGCAAAGCAAAATAGATATGCAGGAAAAAACCAATGCTGTAATACGGTTTTTAGATTATGCAGTAAGTTCCTCTACCCTTCAGACTAAAGATTTACAAACTGTTTTAAAAAATAAAATATTCGAAATTTCGGATATTAACCAGCATGATATTGCAATATACGACCTCAAAGGAAATTATATTCTCTCCAATAAGGACAATGATGCTGTTTTAAGAAAAAAAGTTCCGCTGAACATCATTAATAAGATTTTATCCGACGGAGCAAGATACGACATCCGAGGTTTCGACGAGTCTAAAGATGCGGTTTACACTTCTTCTTATCTGGTTCTGAAAAACAATGTTTTAGAGCCCATCGGTATTGTTTATATTCCCTTATATCATAATGAATCTGCTTATCTTAATGTGCTTCATAAATACGTGATGTATATTTTGATTGTCGATCTTTTAATCATCATTTTCAGCATTTGGCTAAGTTGGGTTACTTCTAATAATCTGGCTAAAAACATTACAAAGTTTTCTGACATGATTACAAGAATTACCCTGTTTGAAAACGAAATGCGTCCTATTAAATACTATAAAAATGACGAGTTGAACGCTTTAGCCCGTGCTTATAACAGAATGATTCTTCAAATTCAGGATCAGAAAGAAAGATTACGCTTTAAAGCATCCGAAGAAGCATGGCGAGAAATGGCAAAACAGGTTGCCCATGAGGTAAAAAACCCTTTAACACCCATGAAGCTTACCATTCAGAATTTTGAAAGAAAATTTGATCCTGCAGATCCAAATGTAAGAGAAAGAGTAAAGCAGATGAGCAAAACAATGGTAGACCAGATTGATGTAATTGCTACGGTTGCTTCTGCCTTTTCAGAATTTGCAAAACTTCCCGAGAAAAATAATGAAACGATTAATCTTAATGCAGAAGTTGAAGATATTTTAAGGGTTTTTAATGACGATCAGATATTTATTCATGCGAATAAAAACAATATCATGATGACGATTGATAAGGTTTTTCTTTCCAGAATAATTACCAATCTTGTAACCAATGCAAAACAGGCAGCAAGTGATGAAAGAGAGCTTATCATCAATGTAGATCTCGAACAGCACCAAAGAAGAGTGATTATTTCTGTTCAGGACAACGGAATTGGCATTCCCGAAGACATGTTCGAAAGAATTTTCGAGCCTAATTTCACCTCAAAAAACAGCGGAATGGGACTTGGGCTTTCTATGGTTCGTAAGATGGTAGAAGATTACAAAGGAGAAATTTCTGTAAAATCTGAAGTGGGTAAAGGCACAACTTTCACCATTACTTTACCAACTAATCTATAATGAAACCTTTTCGTTTTAAAGAGTTTGAAATTGCGCAATCTCAACACGTTTTCCGGGTAGGAACAGACGGAGTGCTTCTCGGAGCGTTAGCGAATGTAAATAATGCAGCCAAAGTTTTGGAAGTTGGTACCGGAACAGGACTCATTTCTCTTATGTTGGCACAACGCAGAAAAAATGCTGAAATTTCAGGCATTGATATTAATGAAGATGCCGTACTTCTTACCCAAATTAATTTTAAAAATTCTCCTTTTTCGGAACGATTAAAAAATACCCTTCAAGATTTTAAAAGCTTTAAAACTGAAGAAAAATTCGATTTAATTGTTTCTAACCCCCCTTATTTTGAAGCTTCCGAATCGGAAAAAGACAAAATTGCCAGACAAACTGTTGAATTAAATTTCAAACAAATTATTACAAAATCTGCAGAAATTTTAAATCCGGAAGGAATTTTATCGGTGATTATTCCGGAAGAATCTGGTGCTCATTTTATAAAAACTGCTTCAGAAAACCACCTGCATTTAATCCGAAAAATAAATATTCGCGGAATTGCCCATTCAAAAATAAAAAGACTTATTCTGGAGTTTTCTTTGCAAAAACAAGCGTTGAGAGAATTTGATTTTATTATAGAAGAGAGTCCTAGAAAATACTCCGATCAGTACCTTGAACTTACTAAAGATTTTCATGTTTTCGAAAAAAAGAAACCCGCCGATTTCCCGACAGGTCTCAATACAAAATAAAATATATGAAGAATGATTATGTTATTTCGTTCTACTTTTAATACCATCCGAAGCGCCTTCAATATCCCTTACTTTTTTCACTTTCTGATTTCCGAAACTGTAAGTTATGCTTAAACTTCCGCCTCTGTTGTATCTGTCTTGATGAATATAATTGTAGTTTCCGCTAGTTTGGTTGTCTGTAATTTCTACAATATTGGTATTGAGAATATCTGTTACATTGAGGGCAAAAGTCCAGTCGCTCCAGTTCTTTTTTAAACCCAAATCACGCAGTTGAAATTTTTTGAGATAAGTCTATGGGGTAATCCCAAATTCCGACGAACCATTTTCTGCGTTTTTTGGTGAGTGCAATCTTCAGTTTGAGTGTGTCACCTACTTTTTCAAAATAAGCTCCAATAGCAAAGGTTCTATATCGTAGTGTAGATAATGTTTTCTGCGTTTTTTCTTGAAGAACAAACAGCCTGAAAATTGACATCAGATTATAAGCAATCATCGAAAATATAAGTGCAGCTTCTGTAGGGAAAAAGCCTTTAAGGTTAAAACTTTCGGCACCAAAATCTGCCTTTAATTCCTTGATTCTATTCTCTGCATCGCCTCTGTTTCGGTACGTTCTCCAAACATCTGTTGCCGATTGTTCTTGGTTGGTAATATAGGCTGAATAGCGATAATTTCTATGAATTTCATCTTCGGAATCAAAACCAAACTCGTAGGAAAAGAAGACCGTAAAGTCCTGAAAAATGGCTTCACAGTCAATGCGATTGTGTCGGTTTATAAGAATTATTTTGAAGTGTTTTTCATTCCCATTTTTCCATTCAGTAAAAAGTACAGCGTCTATATTCCACATTCGGATGAATATTTCGAGACAGGATTGGGATCATCCAATATGCCAGCGGATTATCTGGGAATATGCAAAGAAGTTGGGAGAAATTATTAGGAACTTCTCCCGACTTTTATCTTAGGAAATTCTCATTCAGCCATTTCAGTTTATTGTAGCTTTTCAGGAATTTGGCTTTTAGTTCGATGTTTTTTTCTCGCGCATCCAGTAATTTATTTTCTCTGGAATTGATTAAAAATAGTGAACTTTCCCCGTTGCCGAACCGCGTTTCCTCTGCGTTCAGCAATCTTTTATAATTGTTAAGATTTTTTGCTGAAATATCAATCTGACTGAAATAATTAGTCACTTCGTATTTATAGGTTTCTATTTTAGTATTGACTTCTCTCAATTTCAGTTGTGAATCCTGCTGGTTTTGAGAAATTTTCAGTTTCGCAATTTCGTAATCTGCTCTTGCCTGTCTTTGAAATATGGGAATCTCGAGCTTCAGTCCGTATTGGAAATTATTATCAAACAAAGGAAGAAAATCAGATTTGTAATTTTCTTTGTTGAAAAAATTATATGTAAAATCAATCTTTGGAAGGAAACTTTGCCATTTGAGCCTTCTTTCACTTTCGAGAATATTTTGCTTCTGAAGATAATATTCCAATGAAGCGTGATTTTGAAGCAGTTTCGATTCTAAATTCTGCAACAGAAATTCATAATCAGAATATCCGGAATGTTCATCGAGACTTGAAGATGGAAAAATAAGCTGAGCAATTTCGTACAAGTCTTGTTTATCTTTCCAGAGAAACATTTGCAATTCTTGTGTACTTTTTACAAAATTAAGATAAGCATTTCTTTCCTGAAGCTCAAAACTCTGCAATTGTGAAGCAGCTTCCACCGTATCAATTGCAGGTCTTTCTCCAAACTCGTAAGTCTTTTTGGTAAGTTCGAGCCTTTTTCTGTTGATCTCTACCGCAGATTTCTGAAGTTTGTAGATCTCATAATTTTTTACCCAATCCCAATATGTATTTTCAGCATCCAAAAGAAGTTCATTGGTGAGAACGATTTGTTCGGCTTCCGTCATTTTCAGTCCGAATTTTGCCTGATCGAGCATCGCTCGTCTTTTATCGTACAGAAGATTTTTCGCCAAAGGAATTGTAACTCCAAACTGATACAGACCTCCTTTTGTTTCGCTGCTGTTTAGTTTCTCACCATCCAGATAATTGTAACTTCCAGTAATATCTATTCCGTACCAAGTGGGAATTCCGAGTTCTACATTTTTCTGTTCGTAATATTTTGTTCCGTCAATATTTTTTTCTCCGAGTTTTCCTGCGAGAACAGGATCGAAATTTCCTCTGGCTTTGGTAATTTCGGCATTGGCAATTTTATTCTGAAGCTGATACTTTAAAGCCAGCGGATGATAATTTTTTACAATATTCAGAAATTCCTGATGCGAAAGTTTCAGAGAATCCTGCGCAAAAGAAAACTGAACACTAAACAGAATGAGAAGCGCTGAAAATTTAATTTTTAGACTTTTCATCTTTCGCAGATTTTTCGGTTTTTACTTCATAATAATCCGGCGGGAATCCGTTGATGTTTCGCCACAATTCGTACCAGATCGGAACGTCATTAAGAATCGCAATTCCCTGAACTCCGGTTCCCATTTTGATTTTCGGAGGCCATTGTTTTTCGTTTTTATCCTGAATCACCAATGCTTTGAACATTCCGTTTGCGCTGATGTTATTTTCTACCGCAATTACTTTTCCTGCAAAAGTTCCGTAGCTGGAATTCGGCCATCCGGAAAAAACAATTGCGGGAAAACCATCGAAAATACACATTACGCGCTGTCCTTCTTTTACCAAAGGCAAATCGACGGGTTTGATGTAAATTTCTACTGCATAATCTACTTTATCGGGAACGATGGTTGCAATACTTTCTCCATCTTTCAGGATTTCCCCGATTCCGGCTTTGTTGATCTGCACCACCTGTCCGTCCTGCGAAGCGATTACGAAATACAAACTTTGTCTTGCGCGGTAATTGGCAACCTGATTTTCAAGTTTGGCAATATCACCATCGCTTCCCTCGATCTGTCCCATACTTTGGAAACGGTCGCCTTCGGTTTTGCTCAGTTTTTCATTGTAATCCTGAATGGTAGCATTTTGTTCGATGCTTACATTCACAATTTCCTGTCGGGTTTGCGCCAGTTTATTTTCTGTGGCAGTTTTCTTAGCTAAAGCATTTTGATAAGAAACACTTCTCTGCTGAAACTGAGTAAGCGAAACCAAACCTTCATCATACATTTTTTTCTGTCTTTCGTACTGGTCAGAAGTCATTCTAAGTTCGTTTTTAGCTGCTACCAGCTCTGCCTCCTCTCCCGCCAGTTTATTATTGAGCTGACTGATTTTCACTTTAAGCTGACTCAACTTCAAATCTCTTGCAGAATTTAAAGCCTGTAATTGACTATTGGTGGTTCCAACTTTGGCCTCGTAATATTTCTGCAAACCTTTTTTCGCATCTACTTGTTGCTCAGTTCGTTTTACCAAAAGCGGATCCAGATAATCTTCCTTAACTTCAGAAAGTTGAAGAAGTGTATCGCCTTTTTTTACATAATCACCGTTTTTCACATACCATTTGATGATTTTTCCTGGTATTGGAGAATTCAGTTGTTGTGGTCGCTGTTCCTGATAAAGTGTACTTACATTTCCCTGTACTTTTATATTCTGAGTCCACGGTAAAAATAGCACGATAATCCCTCCAAGAAAGATGAAAAGAAACCACCTTTTCACTCTTGATCTTTTATGAAAATGATATATTTGATTGACTGATTGCAGTTCCATTTTTTTTAATTTTTATTGAATAAAATTTTCACTGTACCTTCTTCAATGTGAAGATGCTGATCTGCTATTTCTATCATTTCCGGATCTTCGGAAACAACGATAACGGTGGTATTTTCTTTAAGATTCGAAAGATGTTCTCTCATTTTTATCTTAAATGCATCATCCATTCCGTCCAACGGATCTTCCAGAATCAGCAATCTTCTTTCTCCGACTAAAGCTCTAAGGAGCATAATTTTCTTTTTAGAACTGAAAGAAATCTCTGTATCGGTTTCGCTTATTATGGTAAAGAATCCGTTGCTGAACTGGCTTGAGAAATCATCTACCCCAATTTCCTCTGATATGTCAAGAATTTGTTCTGCCGAAATATGGCTTTGTCCCAAAATAATATTTTCATACACCGTTCCTTTAATGATGGTCATATCTTCGAGAAACATTCCGATCTGATTACGTAGGGAGATTTTGTCCACGTTTTTCAGCGGTATTTTATCGAACAAAATACGTCCTGAAGTAGGTTCGTAGAAACCAGTCATCATATTGAGAAGCAGAGATTTGCCAGAACCGAGCGATCCTGTGATAACGTTGAGTGAATTTTCGGCGATTTTAAAATTGACATTTTCTAAAATCATCTGATAATCATTGAATGCAAAATTGACCTCTTTAAATTCAATTTCAAAACCGCTATTCTGATTTTCCAAAGTAATGGCTCCCAAATCTTCCTCAGGCAAATCGGTTACTTTATTCAATTTTGACAAAGCTGCGATGACATCATAATAACTTTCTAAACTGATAATCAGCTTTTCCACCGCTGTCATAATCGTTAGAACCACGATTTCTGTTGCGATAAAAGCACCGATATTCAGCTGTTGGTTTACCAAAAGATAGGTTCCGATAACAAGCATTACCAAAGTAATAATGACTTTGAAAGCAATAATAGTTTTGTATTGAATAACAAGCACACGAAAGTGAGAAGTTCTGTCATTAAGATAATTAACCACTCTATTATCAGTTTCTGCAACGTGAATTTCAGTTTTAGAATTGAGCTTAAAAGTTTTAATGGATGCCGCAATATCTTCCAGCCAGGATGCCACTTCATACTTCTTGTCGCTTTCATCGATGCTGGATTTGATTCCGCTTTCCATTGTAAATCTGAAAATGAAAATCACACAAATGATCACCAAAGCTCCGAAAACCAAAAACCAAGGGTGATAAAATGAAAGAAGCAAAATTCCAAACAAAATCTGGATCAAAGCCGTAGGAATTTCCAGTAAGATTTTAGAAATACCTTTCTGCAGATTTTGAGTATCGAAAAAACGGTTCACCAATTCCGGCAGGTAATATTTTCTTGTTGCGGAAAGATTTAATTTCGGAAGTTTTTCGGCAAAAGCAAGGGCAAATTCAACAAAAATTTTCTGCTGAATTTTTTCAATAATCTGCATCACTTTTAGCCTGAAATAGCCGACAAGCCAGGTTCCCAACACTACAAAAGCGATCAGAATATAGATAGATGTTGCCATCGTGGCTCCCATCACAAAACTTACGATAGACTGTATCCCAAGCGGAACACTCAACTGTACCAAACCGTTCAGAATGGCGTAAAAATAGATATTGGTGACGTCTTTTTTCTCTTTAGTAACATACTTAAACAGATTGTAGCCGTGCTGTCTAGGAGAAGTATCCATTTGTGTATTTATTTTATCTGATTAAATGTAAGGAAGCGTAAATAATCTAAAACATATTTTTTATGTTTTATTTTTTTGATGTGATTATCCGTAAGCTTCGGAAGGTGTTCGCTGAAAAACTGCTGATTGTGAGCAGTTTCTAAAAGTGTACTTGCAAAAGATCTCGGATAGGGAAAATCTGGCTTGGCTTCGGAAATCACTTCAGCAAAAAAGCCACAAAGACTTTTCAGCGGATTAAATACCAATTCTTTGTTGATTTCGTCTACGTCTTTTACCAGATATGACTTGCTACTTTCCGCAATAATGATGTTGTGAAACTTTGTCAGGTCATAATCCTCAATTTTATAATCGATTGCATCATTATGCGTAATGATTTGGAGGATTTTTTCCATTTTTTGCAGAGGCTCTTTGATTTCCTGAAGCCTCAGTTTTGAAATGAATTCAATGTAAGACCAATACCAATTAAGAATATAAGTTAATAATTTATGTTTGGATGAAAAATACCGGTAAACGGTAGCTTCCGTTGAATTGATTTTTTGGGCTAATTTTTTAAAAGTAAAACTTTCAAAACCTGTTTCGTAGATCAATTCTATTGAATATTTAACAATTGCACGCCCAACTTCACTGTTTTCGGGATCTTTAACATATAAGTTTTCGTTGACTTTGAATTTTACCTGAAATTCCATAATTAGTTTAAATAACTATACTGCTTAATAGCAAAATATATACCAAACATTGCTTTAATACTATTTACAATAGTAATACTATCATCTAAAATATTCTATGAAAGAGATTTTTGCCAATACAGTTCGATGATTATATCGTTTGAATTGATCTTTGTCATAAAATATAAAAGATCTACAAAATTTTAATGTCGGCAGAGTTGCCTGTCTTTATAGGCATTGGACCGGAACTTTCACCTCTTAAAACAATCCTTTCCCGAAATCTGTTTTTCATTGTCTAAATGAAAATCTTATAAATCCTCAAAACCACAAAATCTATTTCGACTGTGGAGATCAGAGTTTGGATGCGCTTTATCCCAAATTCCGCAATAGAAAAAAAAAGAGTATTTTAGTATTCTAATATCCAACTGCGTAGCAGTAGAAAAAAATAAGCGATGAAATTCGATCTATCCTTTACCAATAAAGAGATTAC
>NZ_JADQBD010000045.1:0-26807 GCF_017808115.1 Chryseobacterium sp. RR2-3-20
TATCAAGGGGTTCTTTTTTGAAATTAAATGTAAAGCTAAATGTAAAATAGGTATTTAGGCTGTTTCTATTTTTAATAATTTTTATTTAGGACAGTATTGCTGTATTATATTAATAATTATGCTATTAAAAAATAATAGATTAATTATATTGATTACGAGTGTTACACCTAAAGTTTAAACATTATATATACACCTATATAAAAAAATCAGTTCATAAAATAAAAATTTACACCCCCGCCCTCTCTTTTTCTTAAATTTATTTTGAAATTTGAAACTCGATTTTCTTTAATCTATATATGAGAAGTGCATAAGTTAAAAAGTTGAAGTTGGTTTTCGTTGTAGTTTCTTTTCTCAAATCTTTGTCGGCTGTATTTTGGGTTATGTTGTATGTTGGTTTTGGCATTCCTAATATTGTGTGCTATGAAATAATTTTGGCGGTCAAAACTTTTTCCCTTTTGTTTTTCGGTCAAATATTTTTCAGTTAGTTTTTGGTAGGTTTCGGGTTGGTTTTCTTTGTAATATTTCAAACCTGTCATACATAAAAACTTACTGCCTTTTTTTTGCATTGATATATCCAAATTGGTCACTAAACAAACTCTATTATTTTGTCCGTTTGTCCCATATTCCAAGTTTATCAGTTGAGAGGTGGTTTTGTCATTTTGCAAATTCTCTCTGTTTATGGTAGTTTTCTGTGTGGAATTTGGGACATTTTGAGAATTGAAAAGTTTATCAATAATCTGCAATTTGATGAGGTAATGCAGATTGTCTTTTCTGTCAAGTAAATTGATATATTTTTCTTTTGCTCTTATAAATTTCTTTCGTGTTACATCCGTTTTAAAACCACTCCAAAAATCAATACTTTTTACATTTTGGATAAACAATACCTCATCCCTTTTTAAGGCGTACAGTTCGTTCGATTTTAAACCTAAATTGATTAATAACACTTGTTCCCATTCATCCAATAAAATTTGTCCTAATCGGTTGTAGCTTTCCAAATTCAGTAAATCGGTGGCGGTGTTAATTCCGTATTTACAGATATTCTTTGCCTGTTTGCTCTTAACTTCAAAACGAAAAGTATTTTTGTTAATTCCGTATTCGGGATAGTCCGCAAACTGCAATCCTTTGGCGTATGCCTTTATCTGTTTGTAGCTGGTGGCATCTGTCTTTTTGAAGTATGGAAAATCCCCCACTTTAAAAGGTGTTTTTTTATAAAAATAAAGTCCATTGATGAGGTCTTTTGTATCTGCATCGGGAATAATGTTTAAACCAAATTCGATATTACAAACATTCAATTCGTTGTATTCTCGTTGTTTTATACCTAAGTAGATCAGAATATCAGAAATTGTACTAATTGCCTGTAATGGCGTAAAATCATTACCATTATGGTGGTATTGGTTAAAGTGATAATGCGGACTTACATTTATTTCCAAATGACAAAAACCAACTACCTTTCCGTTTTCTACTGCCTTGCGAAAATCCAAACTTAATTTTATCCCAAAATCTTTATGCCTTAATGAATAATAATTGTTGGTTTTTGGTCGGCATATCACAAAATCAGAATGCTGGTACAATCTATTTATAATTGTTTGGCTATGCGTTAAAAACTTAGTGTTATCTATCATTAATTTTCTATCTTTGGCGTATTGTAATGGTTGCCACTATTACATATTTGAACACAAAGGGAGCGGTTTAATCGTTCCCTTTTTTGTTGATGTGGCTTTGCATTACATTTGTTATTTTTCTTACTATTCGCATACGGTCGGTAGCGTTGAAAGGATAGAATTGCGGACAAATGCGGATGTAAATTGTTTCTATATCTTCAGGAATATAAGCTATAAACAAAGATTTTTTATCCTTTACCTTTAAATCTGCATAATAAAATCCTACCACTCCAGCTGGTCGCAATCCCGTAATGGTGCATTTGCTCCAATTGGTTGTATCTCGAATTTTAAAAAGATTTTCTGCTCCAGTAGTGGAATTGTAGCCGTTGTTTTTCTCGGTTCTTATAAACTCTGAAAATGCTATCTTTTCATATTTGGATAATTTGTATTGTCTGAATGATTTTTTAACCTCATCAAGTTTATAAATCATTCCGTAATGGTCGGGTATGTAAGTGGTTGCCGTTTTCATTTTAACTCAATTTGTTTTGGTTAATAATTTCGTCCACTTCGGAACGTTTGAAGTACACACGGTTTCCCATTCCGTAACTTGGGATAGTATTATCCTTTCTCCAACGATGCAAAGTGGAAAGATCTATTTTTAAAAGTTTACAGACTTCGGAACGTGTGAGGTATTCCGTTGGCTCTTTGGGTTGGAATTTTGCGGAAAGGTTTTCCGAAATCTCGGGAATAAGTGATTTTTTTAACTCTGCGAAAAAGTCGGGTAAATCATAACCGATAATTTGTAATGTACTCATGGCAATATCTTTTGTTAATTGATACTGCGAAATTAGAGTACAATAAAACCCCATTCTTTTAAAATGGGGTAGTTGGGGTAACTGTTTGGGGTATTTACTATATGGTTTTAGAGTTTATAAAATCCTGTGCTACCCTTTCATTATCATTAGAAACTCCGTTAATCATTGTTGATTTTATATTATCATAATTACCCCCTATCAATTCGTGAATAAATCTATATCTATCTTCTTTAATTGGAAATTTGTTTAATGTTTCCTCAATACCTAATTTATATAAAACTGCTATTTTTTCGGGGTTGGATAATTCCATTCTTGTTTTTTTTAAATTCTGCGTTTTTAAACTTTTAAAATATCCTTCTTGTTCTATTCTTTTTCCTATTTCAATACTTTTTTGGTAATATAAATATTCTAAAATTTTATTCCATTCTCCTGCCAGATTTCTATTAAATTCCAAGCTTTCAATCCACATTTCTTCTTCATGTCTTTCAATCACCCAATCGGGAGTATTGTCTTTATGCTCATTTATAAATCGTATTCTATCTAAGTGTTCTTTTGAATAAAACTTGATGAGGATTTCTAAATAACTTATAAAATTTGATTCCGGGTATTTATGTTGATAATATCCGTAATATTCACTTTTATAATCACTTTTAAAACTTTCTAAATTCGGATACAATGAAAATATTTCTTCTTCCATAACAGGTGTTATTTAATTTTGACAAAATAATTTGAATTGTAAACAAAAATTATTTTTTTGCTTGTTTCAGTGATTCCGTAATCAGGTCTATTTTTTTGTAAAAATATTTATCATTATACCTCCCCTCAACATATATTGCACCTGTTTTAGTATCAAGGATTGATAAATTAATATCACTGTACTTAGTCCTGATAGGAATATAACGCCCATTCATGTTGTAAAAGTAATTGTAAACCATTGCAATGATAACGCCTAACAGGAACACCCATAATAATTGTAATTTTTTATTCATAATCTGATAATTGTTCTTCTAGTTCTTGTTTTTCATCTTCTAAATTTTGCATCTCATACTCCAGTTCAGAGTTGTCTTTATTTAATCTTTTAATTTTATCTTCAAGATCATCAATATACTGCTCATTTTCTGCATTGTAATAACTAGATGTATCATTTCTACATGATTGGATAAATAAAAGAATAGTGATGATAAATAACGTCTTTTTCATAATTTAATTCTATTAATTTCCAACAGTATAGTTTGTACGTTCCCTAATCCCTTTCCAAATATTTTCATTCATTTCAGTAACATTAAACTCATTAGTCTTAATCTTGCTAATGACTTCATGCAATACATCATCAATGTATATATAGTTTTTGTTAGGCTCTTTTGTTTCAGCTATTTTGTAAGTAATTTCAAAAGTGTCCCCATTTTGGTAAAGTGTTGTTGTTGTCATAATTCAAATTGTTTTATTTATTAAATTTTAATTTCCTGATACTTTTATAATTCGCTCCATTGTTTCTCTCACATTCTCTATGATGAGATCTATAAATGGTTGTTTGTTATTTTCGGTTTGCGAGGTTTCTAATACTCGATAATATTTTAAACGACTATCCGTATCTCCTTTCAAAATCGCAATCGGAAATCCGTTTTGTAGTAAAATTAAATTCATCAAAAGGCGTGAAGTTCGTCCATTGCCATCAATAAAAGGGTGAATGGTTACCAAACGTTCGTGCATCTCGGCTGATAGCTCTATCGGGTGTAATTTGTCTTTGTTCTCGTTATACCAAATAAATAAACTTTCCATTTCTTTAGCCACTAAATACGGCTGTGGTGGTATATGTTTTGCTCCCGAAATTAACACCTGTACATTTCTGTACTTTCCTGCATTTGGATTATCAATACCTTGCAATATCAAAGAATGAATTTGTAATAAATCACGTTCGGAAATAATTTGTTTTTCCTGTGCTAATTCTTTGATATATTCTATTGCGTGTTGGTGGTTAATAGCTTCTAAATGTTCATTTAAAGACTTTCCGCCAATAGTTAAACCCTTTTCAATAACCAATGCAGTTTCCTGCAAAGTCAAAGTATTGCCCTCTATTTTGTTGCTCTCATAGGTATATTCAATATCAAATGCCTTTGCCACCTTGTCGCTGTGGTTTTGTCTTAAAATATTTAGTTTTTCTTTGAGTTGGTCGAGTTCTTTATATTTATTTTTCATTATGATATTTTTTGATTAGATAATTGTTTAAAAGTCTTTGCGGTCTGCATTGCCCAATCGTCTGCGGTCTTACCTATGTAATTCAAAAACATAGACTCGGTTTTATGCCCTGTAATGCTCATCAGTTGAGGTGTGGTAAATAGTTTATTGCCGTAAAAATTGGTCGCAAAAGAACGTCTGCAAACGTGCGAAGAAACAAGGTTACATTTTTCTGTTTCTACAATTTCGTTTTTCTTTTCGTACTCATTGTAAACTTTGCCTTTTATAATTTCGTGAATTCCTGCCAACTCACATACTTTTTTGATATGTAGATTGAATAAATTAGTATTACTCTCTTTATTGACGGAAAATATTGGCGGAAAATTACCGTTATATTTTTGCAATACAGTTTCTACCTCATCATGTAGCGGTATTACAACCTTTTCCCCTGTTTTCTGCTGTTTAATCTCTAAGAATCGGAATCTATTACCCTCGCTATCCGTTTTTGTGTAAATCATTGTTTTATTCATGCGTAATAAATCACTGGCACGTTGTCCCAAATAACACCCTAAAACCAACCAATCACGGGCAACATTCCAATCTGTGTTTAATGTCTGAACTTCTTTTATTTTCTGTATTTCATGAAAGGATAGAAATACTTTGTATTCTGTATTTGTTGTACCTGTACTAAATCCTTTTATTTGAAAGTGTATTTGTTTACCGTTTACACCAGCATCAAAAATTACCGTTTTTAGATTTTTAACAAATCGGTTAGCGGTTGTTTCCATTAAATTACAGTCGGTGATAATAAAGTTTTTAAACTCAATAAGAGTTTTACCGTCCACATCTTTTATTAGGAATATTTTTCTTTTCTTTTTCTGATACTCTAGAAAACGGTCTTTAAGGTTCAAGTATTTTAGAATTGTACTTTTTGTATAAGAATTTGTTTGTGTTTTAAATTCTATGAAGTTTGAAAGATAATTGATAAAAACAGAATCGTCCTCTTTAACTTCGATACGGTTAAAAAATGTATCTATTTTATCGGACAACCAATCCTTTGAGAAAATAACACCTTTGGAATAATCGAAATTATATTCTTTTAAGATATGATTTTCGAGGGCGTTAAGTTCCGTTGTAAGGATTTTATTCTCCGTAATGGTTTGGATAGGTCGGGAAGTTTTAACACTCCAAAATTTATAGTTTATGGTTTTCCCTGTTTTAATCTGAAAAACATTATCCCGATTTATAGAAAAACGGATATAGATTTGAGCGTTTTCGGTTTTTTGGATAACCCGAAATTTAACAGTTGCCATTTATTTGAATTTGAACATATCAAAGATAAATATTTCCAACCAAATTTCCAACCAATTTCCAACCGTTTCAAAATTCTATAAAATACAATGCAACGTAAAAACATCAATATTCATAGTATTTAAGGGGGTTTTAACGTGTTTTTTGAATGTTTAAAAAAGTATGAAAAAGTGCAAATTACGTCCGCTAGGTACCTCATAAAACCTTTAATAATCTACAACAGATTTTTAGAGGTTTTTTTATGCAATAAAGTTATTTTATTTAATTTCTAATTAAATAATTTTTAAAACAATTTAATCTTTTTAACATTTCGTTAACTAAAATTTGGCTTCATTATTGAAAATACATTTCCGTGAGTAGTCGTTGCTCACCAATAATTAAAAATTTTGAGTTATGAAAAATATAGTTTTAGCAGGAGTAATCTCAATATTTGCATTGACGGCCTGTAAGAAGAACCAAGATTCTGTAGCAGAAAAAACTTTAGAACAACAGAAAATGGATTTTCAGGTAAGACAGCTTGAAATAGAAAAACAAAAACTAGCTATAGAAAAAGAAAGATTTCAATATGAAACCCAAAAAAGAGCCGACAGTATTGCAATCGTAGAAAAAGAAAGAGCAAAAACTGTCGCAGCTGCGAAACCTCAAATTATACGAGAAACCAAAACTATTTATCGTGATGCACCTAGATCTTCTAGTGGAAGCAGTTCGGGAAACAGCAATGGAACTTCACAAGGTACAACAGAAAAGAAAAAAGGAATTAGCGAAGCCGCTAAAGGTACCGCTATCGGTGTTGTAAGTGGTGCTGCATTAGGAGCTCTAGTGAACAAGAAAAACCGAGGTGGAGGTGCCGTAGTTGGAGGTATTATTGGCGGTGCTACAGGATATACTTTAGGAAGAGCTCAGGATAGAAAAAGTGGCAGAGTTCAGCCAAGGTAAATTTCAAATAATTTTTACATATATACTTTCGAAGAGATTGCTTATTTTTAGGCAATCTTTTTTATGTTATTTATATTTTTCTCATTGGTATTTATTATTCCTTTCCTTATGGGTTGGGGAAATCTGTTGGACAAGATTTTCCCGAGCAAAATAAAAGGAATTTCGGGAAAAACGATAAGTGGTATTTTATTTTTAGGGCTAATTTTCACAGCATTATCATTTTTTATTGCTTTAAATATTTATGTAGAAATTCCCGTTATACTTATAGGATTATTTTATTTTTTCAAGGATAAAATATATTTGGATTTTTATAAATTACCTAAAGGAAATGCTGTTTTACTTTGTATTTTCGGTGCCATAGTCCTTTATTGTGGTTCTTCTTATCCATTTATCTTAGACCATTTTGGGTATTATATTCCATCAATAAAATGGCTTACAGAAGTGGGATTGGTAAAAGGAATTTCTAATCTCGACCTTATTTTAGGGCAAATGTCGATGTGGCATATTTTACAGGCAGGATTCAGTAATTTTTGCGATCCTTTTCTTAAACTGAATACCATATTACTAATTATTTACCTTTTTTACATCATAGAAAATGAAAGCTGGATTCATTTGTTTTTCATTCCTGTTCTTTTATTTTTCACACAATCTCCAAGTCCCGATTTGCCTGTCATAGTACTTTCTTTAATTATTTTGAATGAAATTTTCATAGGAAATAAAGCCATATCATTTTTATTTGCTTTATCAATTTTTGCATTTTCAATTAAACCAACCATTATTTGGCTTCCTTTTTTTATTATACTTTACTCTATTTTCTGTGTAAAACTAGACGTAAAGAAACTCATTTTCGGGTTTTGCATTTTTTTGCTGTTCATATTTAAAAACATTTGGACATTTGGTTATCCAGTTTTTCCGGTTGCAGTTTTAGACTTAGGATTTTCGTGGAAACCCAATCCAGAACTTTTACATTCATCCTCCCAGTTGGCAATTGTAAAAACATACGACGAACAGTTTTCTTATCAGGAAATTATGAAGTTTTCTTGGTTTGAATACATTAAAAACTGGTTTCTTATTCCGGGAATTAAATCTTTTATTCATATAGGTTTTGTCCTGACTTTGGTAGGATTTATTATTTTCAGCTTTATCAAAAAAAACAAGATCATCAGTATTTTATGTATATCTGTTTTATTAAAAAGTATTTTGGTTTTACTTTTTTCTGCTCAATACAGATTTTTTCTTGAAGTTTTTTTTGTCGTGTTTTTGGTAATAGGTTATCAGATATTCAGTAAGAAAATAACTGTTTCTTTTTCGCTGATTATGAGTATTTTATTTTGTGGAATTTTTACTTTCCCGAAACTCATTCAGCAATCTATTCCGAGTTTTCAGTTGGGTAAATTTATTGTTGAAAAAGACTGTATGCAGTTATACAAACCTTCTCATTATCAATACAAAAACTTTGAAAAATTTAAAATTGGTAATCTGAAATTTAATGTATCGAAGCAATATCCATTTAATTTTGATACTCCAATTCCTGCAATTTCAGAAAATTATGTATTTGATTACCAAAAAGCCAAAATCTTCCCTCAAATGATTGACAAAAACAACATTAAAAAAGGATTCATCTGGAAGAAACTGAACCATGCTGAAGAAAAAGAAGTGGAAAAAACAGTTCATGCGATTAAAAGCCATTATCCACAAACTGAGAAATAATTTGCAGGTTTTCTGAATAAAAAGCAATAATTTTGTATTATGTTCAATTCATTAGGTAATCTTCTTAACCTCACAACTTTTGGTGAGAGCCACGGCATAGCGTATGGCGGAATTATTAATAATTTCCCTTCGGGCGTAGAAATAAATTTAGAGAAAATACAGTACGAACTGGATCGTAGAAAGCCCGGTCAGTCAGCAATCGTTACACAAAGAAAAGAAAGCGATAAAGTAAAATTTCTGTCCGGAATTTTCGAGGGAAAAACTACAGGTACACCCATTGGTTTTTTAGTAGAAAATGAAAATCAGAAGTCGAAAGATTACGATCATATCGCTGAAATGTACCGCCCAAGTCACGCAGATTTTACTTACGATCAAAAATTTGATATCCGTGATTATCGCGGCGGCGGAAAATCTTCGGCACGCGAAACTATCAACTGGGTAGTTGCAGGAGCTTTAGCTAAGCAGCTTTTACCAGAAATAGAAATAAATGCGTATGTTTCTTCCGTAGGTGATATTTTCTGTGAAAAACCATATCAGGCTTTAGATTTTTCTAAAACTGAAAATAATGATGTGAGATGTCCAGATGCAGAAACTGCCGAAAAAATGATTGCCAGAATTAAAGAGATTAAAAAAGAAGGCAATACGATAGGCGGAACGGTTACTTGCGTTATAAAAAACGTTCCTGTAGGAATTGGTGAACCTGTTTTTTCTAAATTACAGGCTGAACTCGCAAAAGCAATGTTGAATATTAATGCCTGCAAAGGTTTTGAATACGGAAGTGGATTTTGTGGTGCAAAAATGACGGGTTCTGAACATAATGATTCTTTTAATACCGATTTCAGTACGAAGTCTAACCTTTCAGGAGGAATTCAGGGTGGTATTTCCAACGGAATGGATATTTATTTCAGAGTCGCTTTCAAGCCGGTAGCCACTATTTTGAGACCTCAAGAAAGTGTAGACAAATATGGAAATCCTGTTATTGTGGAAGGTAAAGGAAGACACGATCCATGCGTAGTTCCAAGAGCTGTACCAATTGTAGAAAATCTGGCTGCTTTTGTGTTAGCAGATCTATTTTTAATTAATAAAACAAGAAATATAAACCAATTTAAATAATCTTTTGAGTAATGAAAAATTACTGGGACAAAGCCATTTCTTTCGACGAATATATTAAAATCGGGAAAAGCAGACTCGAAAATCCAGCCAATCAGCAGGAAGCCGAATTTAAACATTATTATGAACTCGGACTTCAGCGAATTGATCGTACCTTAAAAAAATACACTCCCAACGAAGAGCAGCTTGCAGAACTAGAATCTAAAAATTTTGACGGAAAAATCCTGATAATTTCTGAAGTCTGGTGTGGTGATGCAAGTGCAACAGTTCCTGCTTTGGTGAAGTTTTTTGAAGGAAAAAACGAAGTAAAAATTTTTCTTCGCGACAGCGATAAAAGTTTGATTAACCAATATTTAACCAACGGTACAGAGTCTATCCCAAAAGTTCTTCTTTTAGACAAGGATTATAATGTGAAAAATTCTTGGGGACCACGTCCAAAATTCGGACATGGATTACTTCTTAAATACAAAGCCGATCCGGAAAATTATACCAAAGATATGTTTTACAACGATCTGCAGGTTTATTACGCCAAGAATAGAGGCAAAGATGCCATACAGGAAATTTTAGATTTACTGTAAAAAAAACTTCTGTCTTTTGACAGAAGTTTTTTTTTGATTAATGTGCTTCCAGCCAGTTATTTCCTACACCCACCTCTACCAATAATGGGACATTGGTTTCAATAGCAGATTCCATTTCTTTTTTAATAAGGTTTTTCGCCGTTTCTACTTCTTCAATAGGCGCTTCAAATAACAATTCGTCATGCACCTGAAGCAGCATTTTGGTCTGAAGATTCTGTTCCTGAAGCTCTTTGTCTATTTTAATCATCGCCATTTTTACAACATCTGCGGCACTTCCTTGTACAGGAGCATTCACCGCATTTCTTTCGGCATGACCTCGCACCACGAAATTTCCGGAATTAATATCTTTCAGATGTCTTTTTCTGCCTAAAATCGTTTCTACATATCCCAACTCTCTAGCTTTGGCAACCTGTTCTGCCATATATGCTTTCAGTTTTGGATAAGTTTCAAAATATGCTTCAATCATTTGTTTTGCCTCGGTTCTCGAAAGACCGGTTTGTTCTGCCAAAGCAAAAGCACCCTGACCGTAAATTATTCCAAAATTAACCGTTTTCGCCTGACTTCTCTGTGTTTTTGAAACTTCTTCTAATGGAATTTTAAACAATTTTGCCGCTGTAGAAGCGTGAATATCTTCACCGTTCTGAAAGGCTTTAATCATATTCTCTTCACCCGAAATTTCGGCAATTAGACGCAGTTCTATTTGAGAATAATCTGCAGAAATAATTTTTTTTCCTTCACCCGAAACAAAAGCTCCACGAATTTGCTGCCCTCTCAAAGTACGGATTGGGATATTCTGTAAATTAGGATTTACACTCGCCAAACGCCCCGTTGCAGCAGTGGTCTGAGAAAAATTGGTATGTACTCTGTTATCCTCTTTATCAATCTGGGATGGCAAAGCATCAACATAAGTAGATTTCAGCTTCTGATAAGTTCTGTATTCTAAAATATGCTGTATAATTTCGTGTTTTGAAGCTAATTTTTGCAGAACATCTTCGGAAGTAGCGTACTGTCCGGTTTTAGTTTTTTTAGCTTTCGGATCCAGCTGCATTTTTTCAAATAGAATATCGCCCAACTGTCTTGGAGAATTCATATTAAATTCTTCACCGGAAATTTCAAATATGGTAGATTCTAATTGCCTTAAATCATTTTCCAGATCAATACTTTCCTGAGCCAGCCATTTTTCGTCTAAAGAAATTCCTGCCAATTCCATTTTAGCTAAAACTTCCATTAAAGGCATTTCAATTTTAAAAAATAAATCTTCTAAATTCTCTTTTTTGAGCTGTGGTGCGAACAATTCGTATAACTGAAAAGTAACATCTGCATCTTCCGCAGCGTAATCGGTCTGGGTTCTTAAATCTGCATCCCGAAAGTTACCTTGCTTTTTGCCCTTTTTTCCAATAATAGTTTCAATGGAAACGGGTTTATAATGAAGATAAACTTCAGAAAGATAATCCATTCCGTGTCTTCCGTCGGGATTCAGAAGATAATGTGCAATCATGGTATCGAACATTGCACCTTTTACGGTAATATTATATTTTTGAAGAACCTTATAATCGTATTTTAAGTTGTGAGCAATCTTAATTAAATCTTCTTTTTCAAAAAATGGTCGGAAAATTTCCAAAGTCTGTAAAACTTCAGCCTGATCCTCAGAAAACGGAACATAATACGCCAAACCTTTTTGGTAGGAAAAGCTCATTCCCACAAGCTCGGCTTCCATTTCATTTAGAGAAGTCGTTTCGGTATCAAAACACACTGCTTTTTGTCTGAGTAAATTTTCAACTAAAATTTTCTGAGCTTTAGGATTGTTTACAAACTGGTACAAATGGTCGTTTTGCTCAATAGTTGTTTTTGTGCAAGTTGCCTGATCGAGTTCTTCATAAGTAGCAAAAAGGTCGAGCTGTCCTACATTTTTGGCAACTTTCTGCTGTGGAGTTTCTGTAATCTGAATTTCAACTTCGGAAACCTGAGCACTTTTCACCGACAGCGTTTCGGATGGAGCAAAAGCACGATAAAGATTTTCATAAAGCCTTCTGAATTCAATTTCATCAAAAATCTCCTTTACTTTTTCGAAATCGGGAGTTTCAAGATCGTATTGTTCCTGATGGAATTCAATCGGAGCATCGCAGATAATGGTTGCTAATTTTTTAGATAAAATACCGCGTTCAGCCGAAGCTTCAACTTTTTCTTTAAGCTTACCTTTTAACTGGTCTGTATTGGCTAAAAGATTTTCGATACTTCCGAATTCTTTAAGGAATTTCATAGCTGTTTTCTCTCCTACTCCATCCAATCCGGGAATATTATCTACTGCATCTCCCATCATTGCCAGAAAATCGATGACCTGTTTCGGATCTTCAATCTCATATTTTGCTTTTACTTCATCAACACCTAATATTTCGATATCACCACCTTTTAAGCCTGGTTTATATATTTTAATTTTATCGGTAACCAATTGGGCAAAATCCTTATCCGGAGTTACCATAAAAGTAGTGTAACCTTCTTTTTCTGCTTTGCATGCAATGGTTCCAATAACATCATCCGCTTCATAGCCTTCTACACCCAAGTGCGGGATATGCATTGCCTCCAAAATCCTTTTTATATAAGGAATTGCTGTTGTAATTGCTTCCGGAGTTTCGCTTCGATTGGCTTTGTACTCGGTATAGTCATTGGTTCTCACACTTGCCTGTCCGACATCAAAAACTACAGCCAAATGGGTTGGTTTTTCTCTTCGGATAAGCTCTATCAAAGAATTGGTAAAACCAAAAATAGCAGATGTATCAATCCCTGTACTGGTAATTCTAGGACTTCTGATGAGTGCATAATATCCTCTGAAAATCATTGCATACGCATCAATAAGAAAAAGCCTTTTATCTTGTGTTGCCTCCATATTTTGAATAATGAACAAATATATGAAATCGGGATGAGCGGTGAAACATAAACCCTCATCAAGAAAAAATGAAGTTCTTTTTATAATTGATTCCAAAACCTATATAATTTCAAAAAAATTCTTACATTCGCTTTATGGTTATGAACAACACATATTATTATGGAATTTCTACCTCATTTATGGGATAAGGATTTCTGATATAGATATATAAACCTCGTCCGAAAGACGGGGTTTCTTTTTTAAATTAAAATAACATGAAAATAAGCATTATTGGTGTAGGTCTTATTGGAGGCTCGCTCGCATTAAAATTAAAACAGAAAAAAGCTGCCGAATATATTTATGGAATTGATAATAATTCTGAAAATCTTAAAGATGCTCTTTCTTTAAATATCATTGATGAAAAAGCAGATTTCAAAACAGGAATTGAAGCAGCAGACCTCATCATTATTGCTGTTCCAGTAGATTCTGCCAAAAATATTCTGCCGGAAGTTTTAGATTTAATCAATGACCGCCAAACGGTGATGGATGTGGGTTCTACCAAGTCCGGAATTGTAAAATCTGTGGAAAATCATCCTAAAAGATCAAGATTTGTGGCATTCCACCCGATGTGGGGCACAGAAAACCACGGTGCAAAATCTGCAACTGCCGAAAGTTTTGCCCACAAAGCAGGTGTAATCTGCGACAGAGAAAAATCTTCCCCGGATGCATTGGAACTTGTAGAAAATATTGTAAAAAACCTCGAAATACATCCAATTTACATGAATGCTGAAGATCACGATGTACATACAGCCTATATTTCGCACATTTCGCACATCACTTCTTACGCTTTAGCTAATACCGTTTTGGAGAAGGAAAAAGAGGAAGAAACTATTTTTCAGTTGGCGAGTTCGGGTTTTTCGAGTACGGTTCGTCTGGCGAAATCTCATCCTGAAATGTGGGTTCCGATTTTTAAACAAAACAAAGAAAATGTTTTGGATGTGCTTAATGAGCATATTTTCCAGCTTAAAAAATTCAAATCTGCGTTGGAGAAAGAAAATTTTGAATTTCTTGAAGAATTAATTGTGAATGCCAACAAAATACGTGGAATTCTAGATAAATAAAAATTTCATTGAATTATGTTTTAAAAACTTCCTTTAGGGAGTTTTTTTATTTTAAAATGATTTGAAGAGAATACCAAACAAATTTATTTTTTTTAACTTTATTAAAATAATATTTAACTTTATTAAAATAATTATTACATTTACAAAAAAATTAAATGAAACTTCCTATAACTTGCCCGAGTTGCGAGCATAATCTTAATGTAAGCCAGATGAAGTGTCCCGACTGCGGAACGCAAGTGAGTGGAGATTATGAGCTTCCTGTTTTTTTAAAGCTTAAGAGAGATGAGCAGGATTTTATTCTCAATTTTTTTCTTTCCAGCGGAAGTATTAAAGAAATGGCAAAACAGGCAGACCTTTCTTACCCAACCATGAGAAATAAGATGGATGATCTCATTGAGAAAATTACGAAGCTAAATACCCTGTAAATAATGAAAAATATACCTGTAAAAGTAGGTTGGGAACTTTATATACCCATGTTCATTATTATATTTTTTCCTGTTTTTTTAGAAATAAAAAATGGTAATTGGAATACGGTATGGCTACCTTCCATTCTTTATGCAATAGTTATGATACTAACTTACACCATTCGTTACCAAATGGATAGGGAATTTTTATACATCCGAAACTCCGTCTTTGGAACCACCAGATTAAGGATTACGGGAATTTCTAAAATAGAGAAAACGTGGAATATGCTTTCATCACCTGCTCCAGCTGTTATAGGAAGAGTAAAAATATATTCTAAAGATGGCGATATTATTATTTCTCCTAAAAATTTTATGGATTTCGAGCGTGAGCTTCTTGCAATAAACCCAAATATTAAAATAGTAAAATAAAAAAATGAACTGGAAAACTATTTTTAATCCTTTTGTAAAATTTGACGAGAAAAAATTGCTTCTTGCAGGGATAGGTTCTGCAATTATTGTTTTTTCTATAAGTTATTTGCTCGGTTATCAGATGGATAGCTTATTTCATTTTAATTATCTCAATAAGAAAGATTCTTTACTTAAAAGTATTGGATATACGCTGCTTGTATATGCAATAAGCAGTTTCGTTTTCTATATCTACGGAAAAATAATAAATAAAAAAACAAGATTTATTGATATTATTACTCCTGTTCTTATTTCCCAATGCGTGGGAATTTTTGTAGTACTTCTTTCAGAAATCCCATTAGTAAAAAATGCTCAGCAAGAAATTTTGTCATCTACAGAAAATATTGCGCCCCATTTTTCACCACTTACACTTATTACAATACTTGTATTTTCAATTTTGTCGTTAACTATTTCTGTTTATGGAATAGCTCTGTTCTACAATGGCTTTAAAACGGCCACTAATATGAAAAATTGGTATCATATTGTGGTATTTGCCATTTTACTTTTAACGCTAATGATAAGCATGCAATTTTTACAATAAATAATAAACAATGAAAAACAAATTTTCACTTCTCTTCAGTTTCTTGATTTTCAATTTAAGTTTTGCACAACAAATTATAGGTTCCTGGATGGGCGAACTTGAAATTCAGGCTACAAAACTTCCGTTAATTGTTAATATTAAGCAAGTGGATAGTGTTTATAGTGCTACTTTAGACAGTCCGTTACAAGGTGCAGAAGGAATTCCCGTAGATCGTACCACCTTTAAGAACAAAGAGTTGTTTTTTGAAATTAAAAAAATAAATGCTTCTTTTAAAGGAATTTTGAATAATTCGGAAATTAAAGGAAATTTCAGGCAAAACGGAATGGTTCTTCCTCTTCTATTAAAACCTTTCGATAAAGCAAAGCATCAAGATGGCGAAGTTGAAAATTTAAGTTTAGCAGATATTTCAGAAAGTTCAAAGAAAATGGATGAGTATTTATCTTATCTTGAAAAAAATAATGCACTTGCAGGAGAAATTTCTGTTTTCAAAGAAGGCAAGGAGGTTTATAAAAAGACATTTGGAGAAAAAAATCTTCCCGATTTTAAGAATAGCAATACCGTTTTTCAGATTGGATCTATTACCAAAACGATGACCGCCATTATGATTTTTAAAATGATAGAAGAAAAAAAACTGAATCTTAATACAACACTGGATCAGTTCTTCCCTCAGATTCCTAATGCTAAAAAAATTACGATTGCTCAGCTCCTGCATCACAGTTCAGGATTGGGAGATTATGTACAGGGAGAAAAGAATACAAGATGGTTGGTAACTCCGCAGTCGGAAAAAGCTATCATAGACAGAATTACACAGCAAGGATCTCTATTTGAGCCCGGAACGGGGCAACAATATTCTAATTCAGGATATTATTTACTTACAAAAATCTTAGAAAAGGTTTCTGATAAATCGTATTCAGAAAATTTAAAAAAATATATTATCAATCCATTAAAATTAAAAGATTTTTATACCGCAAGTCAGAAATCATCTTTTATATATCCTTCATTTCTTTACGATAAAAAATGGGTTCGCGTAAAGGATTTTGATTTCAATAATGTAGTAGGCGTAGGAGATATTGCTACTACTCCTTATCAGCTCAACATTATCATTAATTCTATTTTTGATAAAAAAATAATCTCCAAAGAATCTTTACACGAGATGATGCCCGATACCCAAAAATTCGGAATGGGATTATCTATTGTACCTTTTTACGGGAAAATTTTTGTTGGCCACAGCGGTGGAACATACGGAACCAATTCTCTAATGATATATAATGGAGAAGAAAACATTTCTATTTCTTATTCTTTAAATGCCGACAGATCAGGAATTGCCGGAAACGAATTTGCACTAGCAATACTCAGTTTTCTGTATGGTAAAAAATATGATTTGCCAAAAATTAATAAAAAATTTGCTTAAATAAAAGATGGTGATGCTTTACTGAAATCGTCCGCATCTTTTACCCAAAACGTCCTGATGCTTTCTTTAAATCATCAGGACGTTTTTATATACGATTTTAAAGTTTTTTTTCTAACACTCAGGAACATTCACCGCAATAGCTAAACCGCCTTCCGAAGTTTCTTTAAAGCGGTCATTCATAGACAGGGCCGTTTCCCACATGGTCTGAATTACTTCATCCAGCGTTACTCTGGCTTTCGTAGGATCACTCTCTAAAGCAATATTAGCCGCTGTGATGGCTTTTATGGCACCCATTGTATTTCGTTCTATACAGGGAATCTGCACCAAACCTTTAATAGGATCACAGGTTAAGCCTAAATGATGCTCCATAGCAATTTCTGCCGCCATCAAAACCTGCCCTACGCTTCCTCCGAGAATCTCAGTTAAGCCCGCCGCTGCCATAGCCGAAGAAACGCCTACTTCCGCCTGACATCCGCCCATTGCCGCAGAAATCGTAGCATTTTTCTTGAATAAAGTACCTATTTCTCCTGCAACGAGAATAAATCTCGCAATATCATCCTCACTTACAGCATCCGTAAACGCCTGAGAATACATTAAAACAGCAGGAATTACACCACTTGCTCCGTTGGTGGGAGCAGTAATAATTCTTCCGAAGCTTGCATTTTCTTCATTTACCGCCAGCGCAAAACAGGAAATCCATTTGTTGATATTAGTGAAATTTTCTTCTGCATCTACCACAAGCTGAAACCATTCTTCAATATTTTTATAAACTTTATCGCCCAAAAGTTTCCTGTTGATTCCGGCAGCACGTCTGGTAACATTGAGGCCTCCAGGAAGAATTCCTTCTTTATTTACGCCTTTATATATACATTCTTTGATATTTTTCCAGATGTATAATGCTTCTGCTTGGGTTTCTTCCTTAGTTCTCCAGCTTTCTTCGTTCATCAGAATCAGATCAGACATTTTTGAAAGTCCGAGTTTTTCGCAATATTTTACAATATCCGAAGATTTATGACAAGGATATAAAGTGCGGACACAATGCTTATCTATAGATTTTTTTTCCTGACTCATGATAAAACCTCCTCCTACAGAATAAAAATCCTGAACTAGCTCTGTTCCGTCTTCAAAAATGGCCCTGAAAATCATTCCGTTGGGATGATAGTTTAAAGTTTTCTGCATATTCAGAACCAAATGATATCCATAAATGAAGGGAATCTCTTTTTCTCCGCCTAAATTTAGAATTTCAGATTTTTTAATATGCTCAATTTTATCATCAATTTTGGTGGTATCAATGGTTTTAAAATCTTCACCGCTTAGACCGAGCATTCCGGCAATATCGGTTCCGTGACCAATTCCTGTTTTAGCTAAAGAGCCGAAAAATTCTACGAAAACTTCTTTTACCTCATCTATTGACCGTTCTCTTTTTATAATTCTGATAAACGCTGCAGCCGCATTCCACGGTCCCATCGTATGAGAACTCGACGGTCCTATTCCTACTTTAATAATCTCAAAAACTGATATTGATTCCATAAATGAATTTTCACTTTCAAACGAAAGCAAAGATACACGGAAATTTTTTTAATTTGAAATGAATCGTATACTAGAATTATTGCGAATGATAGTCCGCTCCGTAGGAGCGACACCTTTAAAAAGTAAAATATTGTCCTGTCCCAAAAAATCCGATACAAATTATAGGTCTAAAATAATTTTCTTGAGAAGAAATTTACCATTTCAGGTTTTCTCCGTGTTGAGACAAATCAAGTCCCATCTCTTCAGAATCTTCTTTTACTCTTAAGCTTATAATCCTGTCAGTAATTTTATATAAAATCAAAGAACCGAAAAACGTAAAAATAGAAACCAGAACCAAAGCCATCATGTGATGTCCAAACACTCCAAATCCTCCATGAAGAAGGCTTGCATTCTCACCGTGAGCAAAAATAGCCGTAAGAATCATTCCCATAATCCCACCAACACCGTGACAGGCAAATACATCGAGAGTATCATCAATTTTTTTCAGTGACTTCCAATTCATCATGATATTGGAAACAATTGCAGAAACAAAACCTATAAAAATACTTTCCTGTACCGAAACAAATCCACAACCAGGAGTAATCGCCACCAAACCTACTACAGCCCCAATACAGGCTCCCAAAGCAGAAACTTTTCTTCCGTTAATTCTGTCAAAAAAAATCCACGTCATCATTGCAGAGGCCGATGCTATAGTTGTTGTTCCGAATGCAATAGCAGCCGTTGCATTTGCACTTAAAGCAGATCCCGCATTGAACCCAAACCATCCAAACCAAAGCATCCCCGTTCCAAGAATCACGTACGGAATATTGGATGGCTCATGATGAGGATTTTTTCTTCTGCCCAAGACAATAGCTCCGGCTAATGCAGCAAACCCCGCACTCATATGAACTACTGTTCCTCCTGCAAAATCTTTAATACCGAAAAATTTATTTAAAAGCCCATCCGGATGCCAAACCATATGACATAACGGAGTATAAATAAACAGACTGAAAAGTACCATAAAAACCAAATAAGAAATAAATCTTACCCTTTCGGCAAAAGAACCGGTAATTAAAGCCGGGGTAATTACGGCAAACTTCATCTGGAAAAGTGCAAAAAGAATGAAAGGTATGGTAGATGCCATCGCTTTATGCGGATAAATACTTACATGGTTAAAGAATGGATACGTAAAAGGATTTCCTATAATCCCATAATGTACACCATTGATAGTGAATCCGATAGATTCTCCGAAGGATAGAGAAAAACCGATAACAATCCACAAAATAGAAATTACTCCCAAAGCAATAAAGCTTTGCAACATGGTAGAAATCACATTTTTTTTACCTACCATTCCGCCGTAGAAGAATGACAAACCCGGAGTCATGAGAAGAACCAAACCTGCAGCTGCCAAAATCCAGGCAACATCTGAGCCTACAATTTCTTTTTCGCTTAAAAAATTACCTGTATTGGGAAGATCAACATCCGGTCTGAAAAATAATCCGCCGATGGCAACAATACAAATAATTACAAATGAAACTTTCCATTTCAAACCAACTTTCATAAAATTTATTTTTAACCCCCTCAAAATTATAAATAAATTTTATAAAAACACATATTTCAAATAAACAACCCTTAAAAAAATACACTATATCAAATTATTTACATCTTAATTGAATAGTTTATTTAAAATTAGCGAAACCTCTTTAGATTTTGTTGCCGGAAACAAATGCGTTCCGCCCTTAATAATATAATCTGGTTTAGAATTTTTAATAGGAAAAACAATGTCGCGATCTCCCAAAATCTGAATTACATTGGGAATTTCTTCAAACTTCCATTCTGAAATTTTTTCTACAGACCATTTAAGATAATAGGGATCCCGAACCTGAAAATACTCCATTAATTTAGGGTTTTTAGGATCTACCATTTTTCTTAACCTTGTATAAAGCAGAGATGTTTTTTCTCCAAAAAATCTGGTGGGAAGAAATTTGGGTATTTTGGTTATTTCTCCCATTTTAATGAGCTTCGATTTTTCTTTATCAGATTTTATACTTCCCAAAATAATCACTTTTTCAGCGGGTTTTAATCTGTTGATTTCCTGCACCATAATACCCCCGAAAGAGTATCCTAGCAAATAAAATGGCTCAGAATCATTAATTTTTTCTGCCATTCTACCGACATACGAAGAAAATGACTCATCTGCTTCGGGAATTAGCCAATCTATAAAAGCCACTTCGTGCTGTTTAGGAAACTGAAGCCTTTCTAATACTTTAAAATCTGCACCGAGACCACTTATTACGTAAATTTTCATCAATATAAACTGTTTTTCGTTAAGCTAAAATAAAAAAAGGACTGCTTAATTGAAAGCAGTCCTGATTAATTTATGAAAGTTTAACCCTATCTAGGTCTTTCGTTATCTACTTTTTCTGTAGAAAGCTTAAATTGAATTTCCATCTCGTCTTTAATGAAATAATCTTTCATTGAACTTTGATAGAAAACTTTAAAATCTCTTCTGTTTAAAGAGAATTTAGAAGATTCAATCTCTACTGTAAACTGCGTGATATGTGCATTAGCCGGGAAAGAGATGGTCTTTCTTACCCCTTTAATAGTGATATCTCCAACAATTGTAGAATTATACTCTTCGTTTGCCAAAGGAATAATTCTTTTTAAATGAAATGTTGCTGTAGGAAACTTTTTAACATCGAAAAAAGTTGGTCCTTTAAGATCATTGGTAAGCTTCACTTGGTCATCCCCCGATAAATCTGCCACCATTAAACTTCTCATGTCTATTACAAACTCACCATCTACCAAAACTGTCTTGTCGAAATTAAATTTACCGCTTTTCAGTTTTATGGTTCCGTAATGGGATGTCGCTTTTGTTTTTACCACCTTGTGTCCCCACCATTTTATCTCAGAAGTAACCACCTTAGAAACTTTATCTCCTTTCTTTTGGGCAAAAACCGATGACATGCATGCACACATCAAAACAAACAATAGTAATCTTTTCATTCTTTTTTATTTACAATTCAACAAAAATAAAAAAAAGTGTAGAACTTCTACACTTTTAACAATCTTTTTTTAAATAAATTATTTTGCCATAAGCTTTACCGTCATATCCACTTCATCTTTCACAAAAACATCTTTCATGGACGATTTGTACGCTACATCAAATTTTTGTCTGTCGAAAGAAAATTTAGCGGAAGTAAGAGACACTGCACCGTCTTTCACAATTATATTGGCAGGGAAAGAAACAGAACTTGTTTTCCCTTTTACCGTAAGATCTCCCGTAATGGTTTTGTTGTAAGATTTATTATTACTCTTTTTTACAGAAGTAATTTTGAAATTGGCTGTAGGATATTTTTCAACTTCAAAAAAATCTCCGTCTTTTAAATGTCCGTTTAGTTTGCCTTGCATTTCGCCTGAAACATCTGTTGCATTAATCGAAGTCATATCCAACACAAAAGATCCGCCAACAACTTCATTGCCTTTTACAACAACATTTCCAGATTTTACATTAATGGTTCCGTCATGAGAACTCGCTGCAGATTTAGCTACTTTATATCCCCACCAGTGCACATCGGAGCTTACCACTTTTTTTGTCTGCCCGAAAGCCAATCCGCTTGCCAATACTGCCAATAACAATAATTTTTTCATTTTTTTAAATAATTTTGAAGCTGCAAATATAATCATCTTTGCTCGGCAATTTTATTGATCTATATCAATTAAACAGAATTATCTTCTTTGTTTATAATACCTCAGCTAAATAATTAATCAGGTTATAAAAAATGAGCTACCGAAAAATCGGTAACTCATTGTATTTTGTAAATAAAGAATTTTATTTATTCTTCAGTTCTTCTTTAATTTTATTTTCGATTTCTTCTGCAAGTTCAGGGTTATCTTTAAGAACATCTTTTACAGAATCTCTACCTTGTCCCAATTTAGAATCTTCATAGCTAAACCAAGAACCACTTTTCTTAACAACTCCTAAATCTACAGCGGTATCTAGAATTTCTCCAACTTTAGAAACCCCTTCGCCGTACATAATATCAAATTCAGCTTGTTTAAATGGCGGAGCCACTTTATTTTTAACAATTTTCACCTTTACGCGGCTTCCGATAGCTTCATCACCATTTTTAATTGGTGCACTGGCTTTTCTGATATCTACTCTCACTGAAGCGTAGAATTTCAAAGCATTTCCACCGGTAGTAGTTTCCGGATTTCCGAACATTACTCCGATTTTCTCTCTTAACTGGTTAATGAAAATCACCGTACATTTGGTTCTAGAAATTGTTGCCGTTAATTTTCTTAATGCCTGAGACATCAATCTTGCATGAAGCCCCATCTTAGAATCTCCCATTTCCCCTTCAATTTCAGCTTTAGGAGTTAATGCCGCAACAGAGTCAATTACCACAATATCAATAGCTCCGGAACGGATTAAATTATCTGCAATCTCCAAAGCCTGTTCTCCGTTATCCGGCTGAGAAATAATAAGATTTTCCAGATCGATACCCAATTTTGAAGCATAAGATCTGTCGAATGCATGTTCAGCATCAATAAAAGCGGCAATACCACCAGCTTTTTGAGCTTCAGCAATAGCGTGAAGCGTTAAGGTTGTTTTACCTGAAGATTCAGGACCGTAGATTTCAATAATTCTTCCTCTTGGATAACCTCCTACACCTAAAGCAATGTCTAACCCTAAAGAACCTGAAGGTATTACTTCTATAGTATTATCTACAGAATCGTCTCCTAAAGTCATTACAGTACCTTTCCCGTATGTTTTATCTAATTTATCCAGCACCAGTGCAAGTGCTTTTTTCTTATCTTCTATGTTACTCATTCCGATTAAATATAATTTATCAAAATTACGCAATTTTAATTTGAAAAGCTAATTTTATTTGAGTCTGAAAATCATTAAAAACGTTAAAAAATCATTTAATGAAAATTTGAATGCTGAGATATTTTAAGGTAATCTTCCAGCACTTTCATCTGATCTTTATTTCCTTTTTCGATTCGTGCTTTACGGCTTATGAGATTGTTATAAATAAAATTCAAGAATTTTTTAGTTACTGGAAAACCGCTTTTAAAGGGAACATCTGGAATCTTCAAACGTTCGCATACTTCTTCACCAAGTAAAAACCATGTACAGCAAATATGAAGATAACGGAGATTTTTACGCTGAAAATTATATTTAAGGATCGGATTTTCCAAAGATTCATTTAAAAGTGAATGCGCAAGTAAAACGGAATCCTCATCGGATGACGGCTGAACTGAAGTCCACAAATAAAAATATTCTGTTGCCTGTTTTTTATCATCCGGCAGAAGCTGTTCCGGAATTCCCAAAAGAGACCCTACATACTTCCAAAGGTGGAAAAGCCCCTTTTCTTCTTCTAATGCAATGGTATTTCCCAATTTTTTAAGACTGTGCATAAAAACTAAGCTAAAACCAATATAAGTTGCCATCATATCCCAAGAATTAATGGGCTCTCCCCATTTTTCGGTATCCCAGGCTTTATAATGTTTTTTTATAGAAAGTCTTGCGTAAGAATGGATAAGTCTTGTTTTAATGGCAAATTCATACCCTTTTTTATGAATTTCCAAGGCGTTGTAGCGCGTAACATTCACCCAGAAATCTAAAGTTTCCGAAAGCCTTTTTACAGCTCCTTTCTTTAAAGCTTCAGTAGCGATGAGAGGCTTGTTCAGATAGGCGTAATCGTATCCTCCGATAAGGCAATAATCTCTGAGGGAAATAAGAGAATCGAGATTGCTTCTCATGCAAAGCTCCGCTCCTTTATTAATTAACTGATAATCTAACCAATCTGGTATTTTTTGAGTTTGAAGAAAAAGCGCCTTAACACTTTCTGGAACATCATCATCAACTGAAACTCCTTTTCGGATATACTGTTCTATTTCTTCGGATGCTTTCTTAAAACTTCTTGTGAAATAAATGTCTTTTACAACCTCATCTCCCGCTGAATCTGTATGATAATAGAATTGAGAAAACTTTTCAAAATCATTGAAATTTACCTGAGCTCCCGAAAAGTCGATAAGTTGTTTTCCGTTTCCCTTTTCCCAGAAATTCCGAAAATGGGAAGCGTTTTTAAAGCGTGGCTGTAATTGGATTTCTTTCATTCTGCTCATAAATTTACATTTTTTTGAAGAAATTTCAAAAAAAACGAACGCTTATCATTTCTAGAATACCTCGGAAGTATGCTGCTATTTTTTTAAATAAGAAAAGTTAATTCATCAACTTTCCGAACCACAAATACACATCTTCACCACTTGGAATGTTTAATTTCTTACGAATGTTAGATTTTTTCGTCTGTACCGTTCTTATAGACGTATTGGTAAACTGGGCAATATCTTTAGTGGAAAAATTTAAAAACAAATATGCATAAAAACGCAATTCTGTAATATTGGTTTTAGGATCAATATCCAATATTTTAGGCATAAAATTAGGGTATAGCTCCTGAAAGAGAGTTAAAAATTCCGGACTGTTTGCTCTTGCCAATTCATTCAGTTGTATAAATTTTTCATTAGAAAACTCAACTGTTTTGGGTTCTATATTATTTTGAAGTATTTTATTTTCTGTTAACAGTTCTTCCTCATTATTTTCTATTGTCTTACTATTATAGCGAGATTTCTTTTTCTTTTTTAAATATAAAAAAACCAAGATACCTGCAGAAACACTTAAAACAACTGCTGAAACTACGTATTTCAGAACTTCATTCTTATCTTTTTTTATTTCATCATTCAGAGCCCAATTTAAAGCAAAATCTTTGGCATTACGATCTCTTTCTTTAATTTTTTCTTTAATCTCTTCTACCTTTTTTGTGTATATTTCTATACTATCTTTCTTTTGGGTTAAAATAGAAAGATTCAGAATTTTTTGGCTTAATTCTAAATCGGAGCTAAGTGTTATTACATTAACTTCTTTATAATATTTTTTTGCGTTAAATATATCGTCCCATGCCTGATTGTAATTTTTATAATTAACCTCTGTATCCGAAAGATTATTATAGATATTTAGAAGCATCGAATGTGAATTTACATTCTTCAGATTTTTTCTGGTTAAGTTCAAATAATGATTTGCCTGCCCAAATTTCTTTAGGTTAGAATACGCCAAAGCATAAAAAGAATCAAGATAATATCTGTAATCTGGATCTTTATAATATACACTTTGTGGAGTAGCCCTTATATAATTACCCTCGGCTTCTTTTATATGATATAGATATTGGCGATAATTTTTTAGTTCACCATAATTGTATGCAATATCTGTGTTAAATTGAAATGCAAAATCATCTTTGTGGGTAAGTTTAGAAATTCCTTCTTTAAGATAATCGATAGACCTTTCGTGAAATCCTAAATTTAGAAAAACTCCTCCTAATTGCCAATAAAAACTATTAATATTGTTGTCATTTTCAGGTTTCTTTACTAAAAATTTAGAATCGAGCTCTCCAAAAGACTTAAGCAACTTCTCATTATCTCCACGAAAATTATAGATATAATTTTTCAGAAAATAACTATTTAAAATCCCTCATGAATAATTTATTTTCTTGGATTCTTCGTTTACAACATTTAACTGATGAATGTATTTGTCATTATAAATATCCTCTACTGCCTGCATGGCGATAAGGTTTATTTTTTCAACTATCTTTCTTGTTAAAGCTGATGATGGTTCTCCTGCATATAAAAATGAAAAACAAAAAACCAGAATTAAAAAAAATTGTTTTTAATGAAATTTCCCAACAGTATGAATTTATTTCATACAAAAATAAACATTTATTATTATTTAGTTTTCACAAACAAAAATAATTTTAAAAAGAGCTACGATAAAGAATTATTGTATACATAGCTTAATTACGTAGTCTCAAAAAAACACGTCTATTAAAACTAAAATTAGACTTATTAACATGAGGCTGTCTCAAAAGAGAGACAGCCTTTTTAATGTAAAAAAGGAAAGCCTAAGCTTTCCTAATAGTTGCAAATTTCGTAATTTGCTGTGTGTTAACTAAGTCAAAAGTAGTCTTTAAAGATTACAATCCCAAGCAAAATCTGCTTTTTCCTCCGAATTTGTCGGAGTTGATCGATGAAAAGCATCCTGTGAAAATAGTTTCAAACATCATCGATGGTTTGGATATTAAAAACTTAATCAAAAGCTATAAACCCAAATTCCGCAATAGAAAAAAAAGAGTATTTTAGTATTCTAATATCCAACTGCGTAGCAGTAGAAAAAAATAAGCGATGAAATTCGATCTATCCT
>NZ_JADQBD010000046.1:0-26566 GCF_017808115.1 Chryseobacterium sp. RR2-3-20
TAATTTTGTAGTTTTGAATAAGATTGTTCATGTATTTAATAACTTGGTAATCAATTAAATATACGATTTTTTAATCAAATGGACAATCTTTTTTTTTTTTAATTCCTAAATGCACAACAGGTATTTTAATATTTTTGGTAGCAGTCCCTCCGCAAGTAGAATTTTCAGTTGAACAACTCCTTTCAAGTTTCACCTCTGCATCGTTGGCAAAAAGAGGAATTGCCATATTTGTAGTTGAAGATTTAAGCTCCATTCTTCTCGGCGAATTGTTCATGACCGCAGTGATTCTGTCTTTTTGATCACTAGTAAAGATATTCATACAAGCATCTACCGTGTAATCCATATAATTTTCGAACATTTCATCTGAAGTACCGCAACTATTAGACTTAGGATGTGCAGGACAGCCGCTATTTGCAGTCGCATGTACTGGAGTATCTGCACTGAAATCATCTCCACAAGATTGATCTCCCCAAATATGTCTCAATCCTAAAAAGTGCCCCACTTCATGGGTCATAGTTCTACCACTATTGTACGTTGCATCCAGAATAAAAGTTCCATCATTATAATCAATACTTCCAAAGGCAGAATAGTTTGCTACTACACCGTCTGTATAAGCCAAACCTTCGTTTGCATCTAAACCTGGTAAATTGGAATTTGATGGAAATTGTGCATATCCTAAAAGATCCCAATTAGCTCCTCCAAACTTAACACTCCACATATTCATATATTTGGTAGGATCCCAGATTGTACGTGGTTTAACATACGAATTAACACCTGCTTGTGTCCAAATATCGTAGCATAAATTAGTTCTATCAATTCCACTGGTAGGATTTCCATTCGGGTCTACTTTCGCTAACTCAAACTGAATCATAATATCCGCTCCTACAGGATTAGAATTATAACCAGGAGTGTTAACACGTTTTCTGTAATCGTTGTTCATTACAGTAATTTGAGACTGAATCTGAGTATCCGTAATATTAGGAGCAACACCGTAATCTTGCCCTGAATGTATTACGTGTACAACAACGGGAATTGTTATAATCCCTCCATTTTGAGATTTGCTCTGCTTTGAATTTTCAATAAGAGGTTTAAGCCACGCTTCGAATTGCGCATTGCTCATTCTGCTTGGATATTTATCCTGCAAAAACTTCTCATAACCAGTAGATGCACATCGCACTATACCATTAGCATCCTAATTTCATCAACTGTGTAAGCCTTTCCGAATAACAGCCCTCCTTCCAATTTTTGTCCATAAAAAAATGAACATAAAAGAGCTGATAAAACGAAAAATACCTTTGAAATTGTATAATTTCTCATTTTATAAAAATTAAAATAAATAACCCCGGGGCAAGCCCACGAGGTATTAGTGGAATTTAATTTTTTTTGTTTGATGAAAAACCATCCGTTTTTCAAACTTTTCCTCTTTTCACCCCGAGACAAGTCTCGAGGAATTCTTTGGATTAAATCTTTACAAATATAATACAATAACTATATTATGTTAACAATTAGTTTAATTAAAAAAAACTTAATTTGCATATCAAAATCCAAACAATTATACTTATCATCAAAAAATGAAAAATTTAATCTTCTTTTTAGCGTTGATTCTTGTTGCTTTTAACTGTAAAAGTAAATCCCAAGTAGCACAACATACAGTTACTTCAGTTATTCTTTCTGAAACAACTCGAGGAACACAAAGAGTTTTTAAATGGACGCCGGAAAATATCGAAAAATCTGTAAATGGTTATATTGCTACATCGCCAATATTATTATCTGATTGGAATTCTATTGTAAAAACTGCCAACGAAATAGATGTTAACAAAATATTTACTTTTCAATCTACAAGCACTAAAAGATTCACAGATGCTGCATTAGCATCCGTAATAACCATAACAAAAGATAGAAAAGAATATCATTCTACCACTTTCGATTCGGGAAATCCGCCTAAAGAACTCAAAAATCTTTATGATTTAATTCGAAAACTTACAGAAAACAAAAAGAGCAATTAAAAACTGCTCTTTTTTATTTTGTTGATAATTTTAATTCCTTCTAAAATTTATATGCTATATTCCATGCAAAACCCATGTTGAACTTTGAAGAACTTCTACCAAATCCGGGAACTATCATTGGCATCACTTCATCTTGTTTACTGGTATATACTAAATAGTGAGGCTGCATATTGACATCAATATAAAAATTGGTTTCAAATAACTGTACTCTTCCTCCAAGACTTGCTTCTATCCAAAATGACGACTGCGATGAAGAAGGCATTGAAACCGCAAAGCTATTTCCACCAAATCCCCGTACAGGTATTGCCATATATTCTTGTTTATAAAAGGATCCCCCAATTTTTCCTCCTCCGTAGAAACCATTAAAATCGTTTTCTCTGTCGCGAGCCAGCATATAAAAAGCTCCAACTTTCATGAAAGGACCACTTGCTTTGGCATCGTACCCATTTTTATCATAAATATTTTTATCAAAACCAGCTTCTACGACTCCATGAAGATTATCTTTAATGTTTGATGAAATAAACCCTTGAAAAAGCTGTCTATCCGAAAAAAAAGAAACTCCGGTATTCAAAACATCAAAACCTATCATAAAGTTGGGTTCATATTTCCATTTTGGCTTTTCGGCATCTTTTTTCTCCTGTGCAAAGGCAGAAATAATGCCCATGATGCTAAAAATTAAGATATAAATTGGTTTTTTCTTCATTTTGAATAAAATTTTGTCCCTGCTCAAGACTTTTAACAGAATTTGATAACAATAAAACTGAATTCAGGTTTTCGTAATTTCTTTTTACCCCACAACCTGGAGAAACATAAATAGATTTAGCGGTATAATTTACCCTGATTTTTGAAGAATCTTTTTTAGCCGAAGTTTTTATGTAAATATCCGTGTAAGGAGAATCGTCTACTCTTAATGGTACAAAAACAGAATCTACTTTTGTTCTCCACCCAAAATCGACTATTGAGTTTCCTAAATTGGCAAATACTTTTATAGAATCTAATTTCGTAACCTTTCCACCTGTTTTAAACATCATTTTCATACGAGGTGTTCCTTCGCCGTTTTCGCATATATCATCATCTCCGCCACAGGAAATAACCGATGAAAAAACAAAAAGCAAAAGAGTTAATTTTAAATATTTCATACATTTAATTTAATATGATGCGAAGCTAATCTCTATTTAGGACCTAAAGCTTTTTCTATACGGAAAACCAAATCTTCGTAGTGATATTTATTCACCAAATCCGCAGTTGAAACTCTTTCTGAAAGATCTTTTTTAATAGCCATTAAATTTCCTCTAACAATAGATGAAACATCGGTTTTATCCATATTTTTTACATCTGCATATTTCATCAGATTTTCAACATAATTTCGCTGTAGATTTCTCCCGAAAGCATCAAGCTTATCTTTTTTAATGATAGAATTATTAAGATCAGAAAACAAATCTGTTAACGAATATGCATTGGTGTCTAAAGCAGATGTCTGGTAAAGACTTTGCAGCACAAGTGGACTCAATATTCTTCCCAGAACACTATTTTGAATTTCTTCAACTGTTTTTACCGGAGTTCTGCCTGTTTTTTGAAAGATATCTTCTTTCAACAACCACTGAGGAGTAACAAAAATATTTTCCGAAAGAAATTTCATGGCTTCCTGCTGATCTTTCTTAGCAACAACTTCATAAACACTGCCAGATTGCTCCACTGTTTTAGGAGTTTCCATTTGTCCGCCAATATATTTAGAAACATGTCCCAAATATCTTCTGAACTGTAAAGTTACCTGATCGTACATCATCCCAAGATTTTCATAATCTTCATTAGGAGTTTTTGTCCATTCGTTTAGATTATCAACAATTCTTTTAAGATTTTTTATTCCATAAGCACTTGCAATCATCGCATTATCTCCTACCTGCTCACTTTGTGACCTCGGATCTAAAGGATTGGTTTCCGTACCGAACCATAATCTTTCATTTTTTAAATTTTTAATCACCCATTTGTTTAAAAATTCTTTTTCGGCAACCGGAGTTTTAAACTGATTAAATCTTTTGTAACCCCATTCTATTGCCCAGTCGTCATAATCTCCAATTCTTGGAAAAATACCCGAAGCTCCGATATTATCTTCAGGTTGTGCCACATAATTGAATCTTGCATAATCCATAATAGATGGCGTATGTCCGTTTTTTTCCAGCCACTTTTTATCTCTTAGTTTTTCAACCGGAACCGTTGAACTCGAACCATAATTATGTCTTAAGCCTAAAGTATGACCAACTTCATGAGAAGAAACAAAACGGATGAGTTCACCCATCAGTTTTTCATCGAATTCCATTTTTCTGGCTCTAGGATCGTTGGGTGAAGCCTGTATAAAATACCAGTTTCTGAGAAGTGACATTACATTGTGATACCAGTTGATATGACTTTCCATTATTTCTCCTGTTCTGGGATCTGAAATGGATGGACCGGAAGCATTAGGCACATCAGAAGGTTTGTAAACAATGGCAGAAAATCTTGCGTCTTCAAGACTCCATTCGGTATCTACTTTCGGATCCGGAACTTTTGCATAAATGGCATTTTTAAATCCTGCTTTTTCAAAAGCTTTTTGCCAATCATTCACTCCTTGAATAAGATAAGGAACCCATTTTTTAGGAGTGGCAGGATCAATGTAAAAAACTATTGGTTTTATTGGCTCAACCAATTCACCTCTATTGTATTTTGCCAAATCCTGAGGTTTCGGCTCTAGTCTCCATCTTTTTATGAGTGAAATTCTTTTCACGCCTTGAGGATCCAGATCGAAATCTGTATATCCTACTGTAAAATATCCTACTCTGGGGTCAAAAAACCTTGGCTGCATTTTATTTTCCGGAAGCAAAACAAAAGAAGAATTAATTTCTACTGTATAATTCCCACTTACTTTTGGAGTTTCTTTTATAAGCGGATTAGCTCTTCCTGCTGTTCTTGCAAAAGTTTTAGTGGTATTAATTTCTACATTGGTAGGAAATGATTTTACAAAATTAATGAATGACATATCTTTCTGAAAAGATCCAATTCTATAATTTTCTTTGGTATAAACCGAAAAAGAAGTGAGCTCATTATCCGAATTCAAAATATCTGTTACCTCAATAACTGACGAGTTTTTGTTGATTCCATACGCTTTAATATCGAAAGACTTGATGATGGATTGTACATTATTTCTCGTCACCGAATTATACATATCCGAAGTGGAATCTTTAGCATAATCTACAAAAGAAATAGAGCGGAGGAGAATTTTATCTTTCGGACCTTTTTCAAAAGCGATAACTTCCTGCCCAATTTGGTCTCCCGCATAACCCGAATTTCCGGAACGCATTCCTGCTGCTGCTTTTGTAAGTCTTGTTACAAGTAGAAATTCTTTTTTAAGAACTGAATCGGGAATTTCAAAGTAATATTTATCTTCTACTTTATGTACTGTGAAAACACCTTCATCCGAAACCGCTTTATCGGTAATAATTTCTTTAAAAGATTTTATTGAACTTTTCTTTTTGTCTTTATCATCTTTTTTAGCCTTAAGAGTATCTGTTTTTATGGCAACAGAATCTTTAATCTGAGAAAAGACATTTTGCTGAAAGAGCATTAAAGTACCAAAAAGTAACAGTGTTTTACAGTATTTTGCCATGTTTATGTGATTGAATGTAGTACCAAATTTACTTAATTATTTCTTTATTAAAAGAGCAATATTCTCCACATGATGTGTTTGTGGAAACATATCTACCGGAAGAATTTTCACAAGTTGATAATCGTCTTTCATGAGAGCCAAATCTCTTGCCTGTGTTGCAGAATTACAGCTTACATACACAACTTTTTCGGGTGCTAATTTTAAAATCTGCTCTACCACTTTTTGATGCATTCCGTCTCTTGGAGGATCTGTAATTAAAACGTCTGCTTTGGGATGACTGGCTAAAAATTCTTCTGTAAAAACATCTTTCATATCTCCACAATAGAAAGTAGTATTGGTAAGTCCATTTAATTCGGCGTGTTCTGTGGCTGCGTTTATAGCTTCCTGAACAGACTCTATACCAATTACCTGTTTTGCATTTCTTGCTACATATTGGGCAATTGTTCCGGTTCCGGTATACAAATCGTATACAACTTCATCACCTTTAAGATCAGCAAATTCCAAAGTTTTTCTGTACAACTCCAAAGCTTGTTTATAGTTGGTCTGAAAGAATGATTTAGGTCCTATTTTAAATTTCAAGCCATCCATTTCTTCCATTAAAAATCCTTCACCAAAATAAACATGAATGTCTAAATCGTAAATAGAATCATTTTGTTTAGGATTAATCGCATATACTAATGTTTTAATCTGCGGAAATTTTTCTAACAGGTAAGCGAAAAATTTTTCTCTGTTTTCTTTTTCTTCTCTGTATAATTGAAAAAGGATCATCCACTCCCCTTTTGAGTTTTGCCTCATCATTAATGTCCTTAGAAAACCTTCCTGATTTTTAACATCGAAAAAATCTAAGCCTTCTTTTACCGCATATTCTTTCACCGCCAAACGTATTGAATTAGACGGATCTTCCTGAAGAAAACATTCTTTTAAATCTAAAATTTTGCTCCACATTCCGGGAATATGAAAGCCGAGAGCATCTCTGTTTCCGAAATTTTCCTCGGAACTGATTTCATACTGCGTAAGCCAACGGGAATTAGAAAAAGAAAATTCCATTTTGTTACGATAAAAATATTGTTCTTCTGATCCTAAAATTGGCATCGTTTCAAAATTTTCTATTCCGCCAATTCTTTTAATATTGTTATAAACTTCTTCCTGCTTAAAGTCGAGCTGTTTTTCGTAGCTCATATTTTGCCATTTGCATCCGCCGCAAGTTCCGAAATGAATACATTTTGGCTCTACACGGTAAGGCGAACGCTGAATTACTTCTAATGCTTCGCCTTCAAAATATTTAGATTTCGCCTTTTTTACTCTTACGTTCACAATATCTCCGGGAATAGCACCAGAAACCATAACGGCTTTACCTTCTTCGGTTCGCCCAATTGCTACACCTTTTGCTCCTGCAGAAACCAGCTGTATATTTTCAAGAACTAAATTTTTCTTCTTTTTCATTGAATTGATATCAGGATCTTAAATCCTTTATTTAATTATATAACATTTTAAAGCCTAAAACTTTCAGGCACAAAATCGATTGCAAAAGTACAATAAAAAAAACCTTATCCGAAGACAAGGTTTTTGTTTATCATTTTTTAGTAATAATTATTTTGTCTGAGATGCTTTAGGAGCTTCTTCCACTTTCGTAGCTTTTTGGAAAGTTGCAGGATCTAGCTGAAGCTGTGGTTGCGCTTCTACTTTAGGTGCAGACAAACCAGTTTGCTTATCTAGAATATTAACCAACTCCTGATCACCAAGGTTTACGAATGGTCTGCTTGCAATTTTACCGTTTTTATCTACAATAATGAAATTAGGCAGTTTAAAACTGTAAATTCCATATTTCTTAGCAATATCAGAGTTTAAACCTCCCTCTCCGTAAACATTAGTTCCCGGAATTCCTTTCAGCATTGCATTACTTGTCTTAATGAACTGTTCTTTGGTATCGTCTAAATTTACATAGACAAAATTCATTTTAGATTTGTAAAAATTAACAACTTCTTTCATTACAGGAACAGTACCTTCTGCAATATAAGGATTCCAAGAAGCATAAAAAACCAACATATAAGGTTTACCTTTGTTCTCGCTCAATTTATAAGCAGAACCATCTTGTTTTACCAAAGTAGCTTCCGGAGCATCATCACCAATTTTAAATCCAGCGATAGTAAACTGCATTTTTTTCAAGTCTGCCTTAATCCTTGAATCTTTAATCTCTTCTTCGATAATCTTTTTAATTTTATCTGCTGTTTTAGCCGGAGTTTGCGGATGAATATCAGACTGAGCTATAACAAATGCCAAAAGATAATCTTTTTCGGTTTGAGAGACATCTTTTTTAGTTTTCAAATAATCAACAAATATTTCAGAAGTGGTAAGATCTGCTTTTGCCTGAGATTTAGATTGTGCAAACTTTTGGAAATCGCTGCTCATTTTAGTTAAAAGATACTGTCTGTAAAACGGACTTGCTTTTACCATTGCATCTTTATTTTCCTGAAGTTTATTTTCGTAATCTGTAAACGCCTTACCCATTTTGAAAGAAGGATTGTTAGAGGTTTGTTTCTTACTCATTTCATAATTCACCATCAGATTAAGTACAGCAACTTTAGCATCCATTTTTTTCCAATCAACAACTTCATTACCCGGATTGAATTTTTTAACATTCTCGTCGATATTCTTATTGATGTCTGCTTCTATTTTTTGCATTCCTTTTACAAACTTAGCTTCATCACCGCTAATTAACTCTTGGATATTTAAAGTTTGTCCGTAAGTTGAGAGAAATTTTTGGCAAGCCTGAAAAAAGTCATTATCGTTTTTAGCATCACCATTTACTACATATTCACCCGGAAAAGTAGCTGCAGAACCAGAGATATTTACTTTTTCTCCTCCTTTAAGGAAAATAAGATTCTGTTTTCCTCCATAATTTATTACGTACATTCCGTTTTTAGGAGCTTCAAACTCTCCGGAAAAATTTCCGTCTTTGTCTAGTCCCAAATTAACCAATGGCAATGTAGCAACTCCTGAAGCTTCTACAAATTCTATTCTTTCTAATGGAGAACCTCCAGCGATTTTCCCTTTTACTTCAACTTTTTTTGAACAAGACATTACAAATATTGCAATGACAAACAACAAAAGATATTTTTTAATCATTATTGTATAATTATTTTTTTTGAATAACTGAATTTTCGATTTCATTTTAATTTTGAATAATGTAGCAAAAATAAGTTTTTAAACTGTATAAAAGACAACTTAAAACCTTAATTTATGAAAGATTTAACTAAAAAAATCGTCTCAATTTAATGAAGACGATTTTTTTATTAATTCACTAAAGATAGTAATCTTTAAAATTTATTTTATCCTCTATCAACAAAAGCTGACATATATTCTCTGTTCATTCTTGCGATATTCTCCAAAGAAATTCCTTTAGGACATTCTACTTCGCAAGCTCCGGTGTTGGAACAGTTTCCGAATCCTTCTTCATCCATTGCGGCAACCATCGATAAAACTCTTCTTTTCGCCTCAACCTGACCTTGTGGAAGCAATGCATATTGGGAAACTTTTGCTCCAACAAACAGCATCGCTGAACCATTTTTACAAGTCGCAACACACGCTCCACAACCGATACAAGCTGCAGCGTCCATCGCCTTATCTGCTTCAGGTTTTGGAACTAAAATATTATTGGCATCGGTTGTTCTTCCGGAAGTGTTTACCGAAATAAATCCACCTGCAGCCATTACTCTATCGAATGCACTTCTGTCCACCACCAAATCTTTGATGATTGGGAACGCCGCACTTCTCCAAGGTTCAATGGTGATGGTTTCACCGTCTTTGAACATTCTCATGTGTAACTGACAAGTCGTAATTCCCGTATCCGGACCGTGAGGACGACCGTTGATGTAAAGGGAACACATTCCGCAGATTCCTTCGCGACAGTCGTGGTCGAAAGCTACAGGTTCGCTTCCGTTGTTCACCAGTTGCTCGTTGAGCATATCCAACATTTCGAGGAATGATGAATCGGTAGAAACGTCAGAAAGTTTGTAGGTTTCAAACTGTCCTTTTGATTTATTGTTTTTCTGTCTCCAAATTTTCAGAGTCAGATTTAAGCCTTTTTTTGTACTCATTTTCTTTACTGTTTTTGGAGATTATTTATAACTTCTTGTTTTCACTTCGATATTTTCGTAAACCAAATCTTCTTTGTGAAGGATTTCAGCATTAATATCTTCTCCATTATATTCCCAACACGAAACAAATTTGAAATTTGCATCATCTCGTTCAGCTTCTCCTTCCGGTGTTGCGTGATCCCAACGGAAATGTCCACCGCAAGATTCTTCTCTTGTTAAGGCATCTTTCGCCATCAGTTGACCCAATTCCAAGAAGTCTGCAACACGGAATGCTTTTTCCAATTCAGGGTTCATTTCGTCGTTGGAACCTGGAACTCTAACGTCTTTCCAAAATTCTTTTCTTACTTCTTCGATTTCAGAAATCGCTTCTCTCAAACCTTCCGGAGTTCTTCCCATTCCTACTTTGTTCCACATGATGTGGCCCAATTTTTTGTGGAAGTAATCAACCGAATGTTTTCCTTTATTATTAAGGAAGAAATGGATTTTGTCTTTCACTTCTTTTTCAGCAGCGTCAAAATCTGCTGTATTTGTTGGAATTGTTCCTGTTCTGATGTCCGCAGAAAGATAATCCGCAATCGTGTAAGGAAGCACGAAATAACCGTCTGCTAAACCTTGCATCAATGCAGAAGCACCCAATCTGTTTGCACCGTGGTCGGAGAAATTCGCCTCGCCAATCACGAAACATCCCGGAATTGTGGACTGCAAGTTATAATCAACCCAAACTCCGCCCATTGTGTAGTGAACTGCAGGATAAATCTTCATTGGAGTTACATAAGGATTGTCTGCCGTAATTTTTTCGTACATTACGAAAAGGTTTCCGTATTTTTCTTCCACCCACGCTTTTCCTAAATCGTAAATCTGCTGTTGAGACGGGTTGTGAATATTTTTTTCCAAAGCGGCTTCTTTTCCTTTTTTCATAATTTCCGTAGAGAAATCTAGAAAAACGCCTTCTTTCGTATCATTATTTTCAATTCCGTAACCTGCGTCACATCTTTCTTTTGCTGCTCTGGAAGCCACATCACGAGGAACCAAGTTTCCGAAAGCCGGATATCTTCTTTCCAAATAATAATCACGGTCTTCTTCTTTAATATTTTCCGGTCTTAATCTTCCTTCGCGAATCGCTACAGCATCTTCAATATTTTTTGGAACCCAAATTCTTCCTGAGTTTCTTAAAGATTCCGACATTAAAGTTAATTTCGATTGCTGCGTTCCGTGAACCGGAATACAAGTCGGGTGAATCTGCACATAACAAGGATTTGCGAAATACGCTCCTTTTTTATGAATTTTCCAAGATGCAGAAACGTTGGAACCCATCGCGTTGGTAGAAAGGAAATAGACATTTCCGTAACCTCCGGAAGCGATAACGACTGCGTGTGCAGAATGTCTTTCGATTTCTCCGGTTACTAAATTTCTTGCGATAATTCCTCTCGCTTTTCCGTCAACAACTACCAATTCAAGCATTTCGTGACGGTTGTACATTTTTATTTTTCCTTTTCCGATTTGTCGGCTCATTGCGGAATATGCTCCCAACAATAATTGCTGCCCGGTTTGACCTTTTGCGTAGAAAGTTCTTTTCACCTGAACACCACCGAAAGAACGGTTGTCCAACTGTCCGCCGTATTCTCTACCGAAAGGAACACCTTGCGCAACACATTGGTCGATGATATTTCCCGAAACTTCCGCAAGTCTGTAAACGTTTGCTTCTCTTGCGCGGTAATCGCCACCTTTTATCGTGTCGTAAAATAATCTGTAGATAGAGTCTCCATCGTTTTGATAATTTTTTGCCGCGTTGATCCCTCCTTGAGCCGCGATGGAGTGCGCTCTTCTTGGTGAATCCTGGTAGCAAAATGCTTTTACATTATAGCCTTGCTCCGCCAAAGTTGCGGCTGCAGAACCACCTGCCAAACCTGTACCTACAACAATAATATCAATCTTATCTCTGTTGTTTGGTGCAACAAGGTTCATATGGTCTTTATGATGTTTCCACTTGTCTTTTAACGGACCTGCTGGAATTTTTGAATCTAATTTACTCATATTAGTATATTGATATTATTGAGTTACGTAATGAAAAATTGCAATGAAAATAAATCCAAGCGGAATTAAAATAGAATACCAGCTTCCGAATGCTTTAATCACTGGAGTATACTTCGGATGTCTTGCTCCGATAGACTGGAAAGAAGACTGAAAACCGTGAGCTAAGTGCAATCCTAAAAGCACAAAAGCAACTACATAAAGAACTACTCTCCATAAATCATGAAATTTATGATGAAGCTCTCCCCAATATCTTGTTTCTTCCGGTGTATTCCCCTGAATGTATTTAAAATTCATTTCAGGAAACCAAAAATCGTAGAAGTGTAATGCAAGAAACGCAAGAATTACAGCTCCAGAGATAATCATGTTTCTCGACATCCATGTAGAATTAGCAGCTCCATTGTTATTTGCATAATTAATGGGTCTTGCACTATTATTCCTTGCTTCCAGTATAAAACCCATTACAAAATGGAAAATTACCGCAAAAGCGAGAATAGGCTGCATAAGAAACTGCACTGCCGGATTATATCCCATAAAATGAGATGCCTGATTAAATACATCTTCGCTAAAAACAGAAGTCATGTTGGTAGAGAGATGCATCACTAAGAAAATCAGCAAAAACATTGCTGAAAGTGCCATAGCATATTTTCTACCTATTGTAGAACTTGTTAAACCTGCCATATTGAGTTTAAATTTGATTTTCCACAAAATTAGCAAATGTTAACAATACATAAAACTGAGAAATCTCACTATTGCACAGTTTGTAATCTTTCTAAATAAGATGCGTCTTTTTCGGAAGAAAATTCACCGAATTATTTGATTGGGTATTTATCTTTATCAATTTTAACAGTTTTTACAGAATCTGAAACATATTTTATTTGATAATGGTTGATTCTTCTGGAAGAAATATATGGATTAACAATAAATTTCCGAATATTTTCTTCATTCTTAGATTTACTCATTATAAGAAGGGCATTTCCTCCATTTTTAACAGCTATCACAGATGTTTTCTTGTAATTGAAAACAAGAACCTCATTTCTATAATTTTCATAAACATCAAAAGAAATCTTCACAGAAAGAAATAAAAATATCGTAAAAGCAAACCTATAAATATTCTTCAGATTACATTTTTCAAGCAAAAATCTCAAACTGTAAATAATGATAAAAAAGAATAAAACCTCAACGATACTGAATGAAATATTTTCAAAGAAAACAGCATCAAAATCTGCAAACCAATGAATGACTTTCAGCAAGATTTTAATGAGTTCATCATACATAAAATCAAGAAACCCAAATTCTATATTTACGGCAAACAGACCGGTCATAACAAAAGAAAAAACAATAATTATTTCCGAAAACGGAACGATAGCAAAATTTGCAATCGTAGACACAAGCGAAAACTGATGAAAATAGTACAAAACCAAAGGCAAAGTAGCAATTTGGGCAGAAAGAGAAATAGAAACTGTGTTGAACAGCAATTTTTTAACATAATTAGTGGGCTTAGGAAAATATTTTAAAATAGGCTGATTAAGCCAATAAATTCCCCAAACTGCCAAAAAACTCAACTGAAAACCGACATCGAAAATCTGCTGTGTATCTATCAACAGAATTATCCAAGCTGAAAGTGCCAAAGAATGCAGCAAATCTGGCTTTCGCTGAAGAATGACATATCCAAAATAAACACTCAACATGATGCATGAGCGAACTACAGAACTCCCAAATCCAATAAAGAAAGCGAAAATCCAGATGAAAACCAAACTGCTTACAATAGCATATTTCCTAATATAAATGGGAGAAAATCTTGCGAGTAAAAAATAAAAAATCCCAAAAATAACAACGATATGAGTTCCGGAAATAGCCAGAAAATGAACCAAACCCGAACGGTTGAAATCCTGAACTGTTTCCGCATCCATTTCTGTTCGGTCTGCCAAAATAATTCCCTTTAGAAACTCCCTACTTTTGACAGACATTTCAGATTGATTGATTCTTTGAAGAACATCCAGTCTTTTCTGTTTAATTTTTTCATCAAAACTCAAATCTTGCCTTTTTGCAGAAGAAATTTCTCCATTAATGTAGCACAGATAAAAAATATTATTTCTCGACAGGTATTTTTGATAATCGAACTGAAAATTATGCTCCGGTTTCTTCGGCTGAACAATATATGCTTTTGCTTGATAATAATGATTGAAATCTAAATCTCCCCAACTTTTATCGACATTCACAATGGCTTCAAAGGATTGATTTTCTGCTTCAGCCAAAACTTCATACTTTTTATATTTCTCGTTCGAGTTGAGTTTTTTAGAAAGTTTAAAAACGATTGTACTGTTAGTTTTTACATTAGTCTTTTGGAAATGATTGCTATTGAAATAATGCACTGAAACTCCTATAAAGAAGAAAAGTATTACAAATACTAAATTTCTTATCTTAAATAAGAATGTATTTTTAACGTAAAATAAACAAGAAAGAAAAATTATTAAGACGACAATTCCTATAATACCATCTTTTTCAAGATTAAAAAAATCCTGAAAAAAAATTCCTATAATAAAGCAAATAACTGCAATTAGAAGAGGCTGTTTTTTCAAATCGCTTGTGTTTTAGCAAACTAAATTACTAAAAAACCAAAATAAAACTTAAAAAACAGGGCAAAAAATTCACTGGAAGATTTATATTTGCAAAAAACAATCTCGATGAACCTTTCTAACTTTGAATATTTCTTATTAGGAATTATATCTTTCTACACAATAATAATTTTCTTTATTATTATGATGATTATTAAATCGAAAATCGATTTACCCATTAAGCTTTTATTAACTTCTGCAGTATTATTTATCCCGGTTATCGGCTTAATAATAAGCATTTTCTTTATTCTTAAAAATAAAAAAAGTGATTTTTTGAATGTTTAGAAAAGCTGAAGATTAGCCTAATTTAAGAATGACATTGGCGGCATTATCACTGGCACCGCTTCCTCCTAATTTTTCTCTCAAAAGATCAAAATCATGCAGCATCTGCTCTCTTTTTTCACCATTCAGTATTAAATTTAATTCTGCAACGAGATTTTGGGTATTAAGGTCATTTTGAATAAGTTCTTTTACCACTTCCCTATCCATAATTAAGTTCACGAGAGAAATGTATTTAATGTTTTTCACCAATCTTTTGGCAATCGCATAAGAGATTTTACTTCCTCTGTAGCAAACCACTTCGGGAATATTCAGCAAAGCAGTTTCTAAAGTTGCCGTACCCGAAGTTACCAAAGCCGCTTTAGAACATCTCAGCAAATCGTAGGTTTTATTCGAAACGAAATGTACGTTTTCATCCACATATTTTTGGTAAAAATCTTTATCCAGACTGGGTGCACCGGCGATTACAAATTGATAATTTTGAAAATGCGGACGTACAGAAAGCATCATTTCCAACATTTTTTCGACCTCCTGTTTTCTTGAACCGGGCAAAAGTGCAATAATTTCCTTTTCGTTTAAATGATTTTGAGCTTTAAACTGATCGACATTTACTTCTTCGAGTTTCGAAATAGCATCCAATAAAGGATGACCTACAAAATGAGATTTTACGCCGTGTTTCAGATAAAAATCTTTTTCGAAAGGCAGAATCACCATCATTTCATCCACATATTTTTTGATGGTTTCTACCCGTCCTTCCTTCCAAGCCCAAAGTTGCGGAGAAATATAATAAACCACCTTAATTCCCAATTCTTTGGCAAATTTTGCAATTCTGAGATTAAAACCCGGATAATCTACCAAAACTAAAACATCGGGTCTGTTATTTTTGATATCTTCTTTGCAAAATTTAATATTATTGAGAATCGTTCGCAAATTCATCGCTACTTCCAAAAAACCCATAAAAGCTAAGTCGCGGTAATGTTTTACTAAAGTTCCGCCCTGTTTTTGCATAAGATCTCCGCCCCAAAATCTGAATTCTGCGTGTGGATCTTTCTGCTTTAATGCTTTCATTAAATTGCTTCCGTGTAAATCTCCTGAAGCTTCTCCCGCAATGATATAATATTTCATAAAATGACAAGCGATGATTGATTTTCTAAATCTCGGATTTCAAACCCAAAATTTCAAATTAGAATGAGTAAATTTGCTTCAAAGATAATGATAAAAATGGCAGAAGAATTTGAAATCAGAAACAAAGTAGCAGAAAGCGGACTTATAAATTTTGATATTGCCGATTTGCTTCCCAAAGGAGTAAGAAAAGGCATAGACCTGAAAGATTTTCTCTTCATGGAAATGATTTTAAAAGAAAAAGATTACCGCGAAAAGGTGGAGGCAATTAATACTGAAGAATACAGAGATTCTTATGTATATGTTTACAACTCTACAGATGCTATCGTTCCGCTTTGGGCTTATTTTCTGATTACTGCAAAACTTACCAACACTGCTAAGAAAATTGTATACGGAAATTTGCAAAATTTAGAAATCATATTGATGCATGACGCCATCACCAATTACAATTTTTCTGAAATGAACGGAAAAAGAGTCTTGGTAAAAGGCTGCTCCGACAAAGAAATTCCGGAAAATGCTTACATAGAACTCGTGGAAAAACTTCAGCCGATTGTAAAGTCGCTTATGTTTGGTGAAGCCTGCTCTAATGTTCCCATTTTAAAGAATTAAGAATGAAAAAAACTTTATACGCCGGATTATTATTTTTCTCATTTTTAGTCATTTACTACATCGGAAGTTTTTCTAAAATTCCGTTTGCAGATTGTGTTGGGTTTGTCCTTATTACCGAATTGGATACTTTTGAGACGGTTGCTATTTCTACCTCACACATCCTTTATTGCAATACAGCCATTTTAATTAATAAAATAACAGGATTGGGAGCGATTGAATCTAATCGGTTTTTAGTGATTTTTTCAGCAGCTTTTTCGGTTCTTTTCGTTTATCTTACGGTTCGGAATTTAACCAAAACAAACTGGAATGCTGCTGTTGCTGCCATCGTTTTCGGGTTCAGTTTTACTTTTTGGAAAAATGCCGAAATTGTTGAAGTTTACACTTATAATGCACTATGGATAATCTTATTCTATTTATGCATGATTAACAGTTTTGTATCGAAAAAAAATAAAAACTACATCATTTTTGCCGGTATTTTTCTCGGAATAAGCATTTGGGTACATATCCAGAATTTTTTATTGATTCCGGCATATATTTTATTTCTTTTCTATTTTAAATCTGAAAAAAAGAACGTTATATACTCATTATTATCTTTCGCTATTATTTTCTCTTCAATATTTATTCTGAATCTGTCGCAGGGATATCCACTTCTGTCTCCTTTTAGCAGTAATCAGGGACATTGGATTGAAGATTCTTTCCAAAAAACATTTACCCAATATGCATTAGATCTTGTAAAATCTGTTGCATATTTACTATACAACTTTAACGTTTTCGTTATAGCAGGAATTATTGGTATGATTAAGCTGTATAGAGAGAACAGAAAGATGTTTAATATTTTCTTTCTTGCATCTGTCTTAATTTATGGCTTTGCTACATTTTATGCCGTTTCAGATAATTATATATTCTTTTTGCCTTTTAATATCGTATTTGCTTTAGCAATTGGGTATGGTCTTACATCCGGTAAACGCTTGTATTTCAAAAAACTTTCATGGATTTGTGTACTTACGCCGGTTTTATATTATTTAGCTTTCAGCATATCAATATCATTTGTTCCACAGGCAAAAAAATTTGATGATTTTAAGAGCTACAAAGGAGGACTTACCTATTATATGCTTCCATGGATGAATAAAAACAAAGGAATTCTGGAATTTGTAATAGATAAAAAAACCTCTCCAGAACCCATCAACTGGATGATTGAAAGTGCTGAAACATACATTCAGGAACTCAAGAAAAAAGGCTACACAGAATCTGAAATACGTAAACTCTAGAAAAATATATATTCTTTTTTTGCGGTATCATTTTTGCTAATCTTCATTCACTTTAATAATAAAAAATAAACACAAACTATGAGTTTAATTGACCTTTTAACAGGCAGTACCGGAAATCAGGTAGCAGAACAGGCTGAAAACAAATTCGGAATCAGCAAAAATCAAATCATCGCACTTTTGGCAGTTGCAACGCCTTTGGTAATTAATTATCTGAGAAATAAATCTCAGGATGCCAACGAAGCTGAAGCGCTAAATAATGCTTTAGATAAAGATCACGACGGAAGTATTTTGAATGACCCTTCACAGCTTGAAGCCAGACAAAATGAAGGAGGATCTATTCTTTCGCATATTTTTGGAAACCAAAAATCTACCGTAGAAAATCAGTTATCGCAAAATACAGGAATTTCTATTGATAAAATTGGACCCGTATTAGCAATGCTCGCTCCGGTAATCATGGGATATATTGGCAAAGAAAAACAGCAGAATAATGTTGGAGCAGGAGGTCTTGGAGATCTTTTAGGCGGAATTTTAGGCGGAGCTCAAAATCAGGCACAGCAACAGCAGTCTAATCCTTTAAACGATATTCTAGGAAGTGTTTTAGGAGGTGGGCAATCGCAATCTTCAGGAAATCCATTGAATGATATTTTAGGAAGCGTTCTTGGAGGAGGACAACAGAAACAGCAAGGCGGAGGCATTGGAGATCTTCTTGGTGGGCTTTTCGGAGGAAAATAATTGTTTTACATCTTAAAAATATTGAATACCGAAGTTTATGCTTCGGTATTTTTTTGTAGTTAAATTAAAATATTTTAAAATATCAATAATTAATTATCGTAAAGCAATAATTAATTATATATTTACAATAATAAAATATTTAACAATGAAACTACTCGGACCAAAATCTATCTCTACAGGAATTAAAATGTATTTCATCTGTATATTCTTCAAAAAAGGATATCAATTACAATCTGAAAACGATTTAATGATTTAATCTACCTACTTAATGAATATGATAATATGAAACTAAATTCAAATTTTATCTTAGAACTCTTAGCATTTTTCATTTGGATCTATACGATCATTTTATGTATCGCATTATCAGTTATATTTTTTTTAATATTTAGTAATATTTTAGAAATTGATATTGGATCCATAAAGGAAATGAAGATTGACATCACTGTTGCGGGAGAAAAATTTACAAACATTCAATCTTTAGAAAAAGAAAAACTACTTTTAATCTTATTTTACACCGGAGTACGTGGAATTTTAGAAATAGTAATGTTTGTGAACGTTATTAAAATTCTAAATAGAATAAAAATCAATCAATTTTTTTCGTTTGAAATATACGCTATGATTTCTAAAATTGCAAAGCTGGCATTAGCTATAGGATTAATTTCATTAATAGTAAATTTTTTAAGCCAATTAATATCTAGAAATTTTTCAATATCATTCGACATCAATGGGAGTTTTCAGTTCTTTTTATTTTCCGGGATTGTTTATATCATATCTCAAGTGTATAAAAAGGCTCTAGATCTTCAATTAGAAAACGATTTAACAATTTAATGGATGCCAATCATTATTAATATAGACGTCATGTTGGCGAAAAGAAAAATGCAGTCGCAAGAATTGGCAGAAAAAATAGGCATCACCCAAGCCAACTTATCTATTCTGAAAACTGGCAAAGCGAAAGCCTTGAAATTATCTACTTTAGAAGCCATCTGCAAAATTCTTGATTGTCAACCAGGAGATCTTTTAGAATATGTAAAAGATTAATAAAATTCTGTATTCACTTTTAAAAAATCAACGAAATGGATTCATAATTAGCAATATATCTCAAAAAAAATATTTAGCTTTGTATAAATTAAAATAAATTGTTATGAAAAAAATATTGACCTCCACTTTACTTTTCGGTATTCTTGCTTTTACAAGTCTGGTTTCTGCACAGGAAGTAAATAGCGACCAAAGAGGAGCAATTCAGTCAGATAACGTAGAAAATTTCAAAAAAACTTTTGCTAAAACAGAGTATGATAAATGTTTAAACGTAAAAGAACTTTCTACAACGGTGCTTTCATATAGCATTAAATATAAAAAAAATAACATCACAGAATTTCTTTTGGGTAACAAAGCAGACGTAAATAAAGCTTGCGATGGAGTAACTCCTTTAATGAATGCTGCAAAATATGGAAACATGGATGCTGCAAAAAATCTTTTGAAAAGAGGAGCCAAAAAAGATACAAAAGACAATGACGGTAAAACTGCAAAAGACTATGCCGTAGAAAACAAGCAATCTGCAATTGCCATGATTCTTTAATCATTTTTATCTTAAAATATTTCAAAACTTCCTTCGGGGAGTTTTTTATTTTTAAAACCTCCTAAAAACCTTATCTTTGCAAACGAAAATTTAGACAATTTTAAGTCTAATATCTAAAGTATAATATCTAACATCTAAAACAAATGTTTCGATCGCACACAAACGGAGAATTGTCTCTCAAAAATCTTAATGAAGAAGTTACACTTTCAGGATGGGTACAAACCATTCGTGATAAAGGTTTTATGATTTGGATAGATCTTCGGGATCGTTACGGTATTACTCAGCTGGTTTTCGACCAAGACCGTTCTACTGCGGAGCTGATGGAAAATGCCAAAAAACTGGGACGCGAATTTGTCATTCAGGTTACAGGAAAAGTAATAGAAAGAGTAAGCAAAAACCCTAATATTCCAACAGGTGAAATTGAAATTTTGGTAGAAAAGCTTACTGTTTTAAACGAATCTCAACTACCACCTTTCACCATTGAGGATGAAACTGATGGCGGCGAAGAGCTGAGAATGAAATACCGTTATTTGGATATCAGAAGAAATCCGGTAAAAGACAAACTGATTTTCCGTCACAAAATGGCTCAAAAAGTAAGAAATTACCTTTCAGACAATGGCTTTATAGAGGTTGAAACCCCGGTTTTAATTAAATCTACACCGGAAGGAGCCAGAGATTTTGTGGTTCCAAGCAGAATGAATCCGGGACAGTTTTACGCTTTACCCCAATCTCCGCAAACTTTCAAACAATTGTTGATGGTGGGCGGAATGGATAAATATTTTCAAATCGTGAAATGTTTCCGTGACGAAGATTTGAGAGCAGACAGACAGCCGGAATTTACACAAATCGACTGCGAAATGGCTTTTGTTGAGCAGGAAGATGTAATGAATGTTTTTGAAGGAATGACTAAAACTTTGTTGAAAGACATCACCGGTCAGGAATTCGGAGATTTCCCTAGAATGACATTCGCAGATGCAATGCAGAAATACGGAAACGATAAGCCGGACATCCGTTTCGGAATGGAATTCGTGGAACTGAATGACTTAGTAAAAGGAAAAGATTTCAAAATATTCGATGAAGCCGAATTGGTTGTAGGAATTAATGTTGAAGGATGCGCAGACTACACTAGAAAACAAATCGATGAACTTGTAGACTGGGTAAAAAGGCCACAAATAGGAGCATCGGGAATGGTTTGGGTAAAATTCCAGAATGATGGTGTAAAAACTTCATCAGTAAATAAATTTTACAACGAGGAAGATTTAGCAAAAATCATCGAAAAATTCGGAGCGAAAGAAGGCGATTTAATGTTGATTCTTTCCGGAAACGAAAATAAAGTAAGAGCTCAGCTTTCAGCATTAAGAATGGAACTTGGTAACCGTTTAGGACTGAGAAAAGGCGATGTTTTCGCACCTCTTTGGGTAGTAGATTTCCCTTTATTGGAATTTGATGAAGAAAGCGGACGTTACCACGCAATGCACCACCCTTTCACTTCTCCAAAACCAGAAGATATTCATTTATTGGAAACAGATCCCGGAAAAGCTAGAGCCAATGCTTACGATATGGTCTTAAACGGGAACGAAATTGGTGGAGGTTCTATCAGAATTTTCGATAAAGATCTTCAATCTAAAATGTTCGATTTGTTAGGTTTTTCAAAAGAAGAAGCAGAAGCACAATTCGGATTTTTGATGAACGCTTTCAAATATGGTGCGCCGCCTCACGGTGGTTTGGCTTTCGGGTTTGACCGTTTAGTAGCTATCCTTGATGGTAATGAGGTAATTAGAGATTACATAGCATTTCCTAAAAATAATTCAGGACGCGATGTAATGATTGATGCTCCTGCGGAAATTGCAAATGAACAGCTTGATGAATTAGAATTGAAATTAAATTTAAAAGCATAAATTAGAAGCGGAGATTTTTCTCCGCTTTTTTAATTATCAAAATGAAAAAACTAATATTAAAAATTAATTATCTTTTCATTCTTATCGGCTTTTTCGGTGTTGCACAGACTGATATTTACGGAAATGAAAAACTAAAAGGAAAAATAAAAACTGTAGAATCTTTCGTCATCGAATATGGCAATAAAGAAAAACCAGTATTTTTTCAAAATTTCGATACAATGGGAAGACCTCTTATCGTAAAAAAATACAATGATGGATATTTGAGAAGTGAAGAGCGAAATGAGTATAAATCCAATCAAATTATCACCACACTCTGCGAATCTTGTGGTAATGATTTTGACCGTTATTTTTCTAAATTTTCTATCAAAGAAAATGAAAAATACCCCGATTCAGGCTTTTTAACAAATGATCCCTCAGTAAGACAGAAAATCTATAAAACAGTAGATAAGTCAGGAAATATTATTTCTGAGAAATACTATACAGTAAATGGATATCTCACTTCTACAATAAAATCTTCTTATAATCCTAAATCTAAAATTATTTCAAGCGACAGTTATGATGAGGAAAACAAATTGTATTCTAGTAATAAATATCTTTATAACAAAAGTAATTTTCTAACGGAAGAAATTAATAAAAATGTAAACATTCCAGAATCTAAAAAAAGCTATTTCTACGATAATCTAGGAACAATGATACTTGAAAAACAAAACTACAATAATACCATCTACGAAACCTCTTTCGAATATATAAAAGTAAATGACACAACTAAAATTTTAAGATATTCTTCCAATTCTAAAGGTGAAAAAAGACTTTTCGAAATTGAATTATCCTACCCTACTCTAAAAGGAGAAACCAAAGAAAAGCAAAATATATCCAATAATAAAGTGGTATATAAAACGGTCTTTCAGTACGATCTCTCTAAAAATCTTAACTCTCAGAAATATTATAACGATAAAAACGAACTGATAAGAGAATCTTATTACACATATGATAAATATGGTAATTGGACTGAAATAAACATCTCCGAGACCGTAAATGTTCTCGTTAACAATACTGTGAATAAAGAAATTCAAAAAAAACAATTTATTCGGCGAATTCAATATTATTAAAGATTCAGAAATCTATATTTGCGATCATTAAATCTCTATTTTCCGTTATAGAGATACCACATACAATTCAATATTTTTTGTCGGCATAATCATTGTACACTTTACAGAAATCAAATTACAATGAAAGCAATCTGGAACGGCGCCATCGGCTTCGGGTTAGTTAATATCCCCATAAAAATTTATTCTGCTACCGAAACCAGCAAACTGGACTTGGATATGCTAGATAAGTCAGATTTTTCGAACATCAGATTCAAAAGAGTAAACGAAAAAACAGGAAAAGAAGTAAAGTGGGCAAATATTGCAAAAGGCTATCTGATGGACGAAAAATACATCGTTCTTGAAGATGAAGATTACGAAGCAGCAAGTCCCGAAAAGTCTAAAATTCTTTCTATTGAACATTTTGTCAAAGAATCTGAAGTAGATTCTGTTTACTTTGAAACCCCTTATTTCCTTGAGCCTCAGAAAAATGGCGAAAACGCTTACCGTCTTCTCATAAAAGCTCTTCAGCAGACTAAAATGGTCGGTATCGGAACTTTTATCCTTCGGGAAAGTGAAGCGATTGGGTTAATAAGACCTTATAATGATGATGTTTTGGTATTGAACAAATTGCGCTTTGCAGAAGAAATTCGGGATTATAAAGATTTGAAAATTCCTGCCAAAAAAGTTCCAAAGCCGGCAGAGCTCAAGATGGCAAAAAATTTAATTGAACAGTTATCTGAAAAATTTGATCCTACCATCTATAAAAACACTTATTCTGCTGAGCTCCTGAAAATTATCAAGAAAAAAGCAAAAGGAAAATCGGTGAAAATTAAAAAATCTGAACCGGCTAAACAAGGAAAAGTAATTGATTTAATGGCTCAGCTTAAGGCTAGTTTGAAAGGTTCTCAATCTAAAAATGCTTCTTAACTATGGCTTTACAGGACTACAATAAAAAAAGAAAGTTTGATGAAACTTCAGAGCCGAAAGGAGCGACAAAAAAAAGTAAAAGTAAACTGATTTTTGTTGTACAGAGACATGCTGCAAGCAGACTTCATTATGATTTTCGTCTGGAAATGGATGGGGTTTTAAAAAGCTGGGCTGTCCCGAAAGGACCATCTTTAAATCCTGAAGATAAACGCTTGGCAATGATGGTGGAAGATCATCCTTATGACTACAAAGATTTTGAAGGAAATATACCTGAAGGCAATTACGGAGCCGGTCAGGTAGAAATATGGGATAGCGGAACCTATGAACCTTTAGATGAAACTTCAAAACTTTCTGATGAAAATGAACTTCTGAAAGAGTTAAAATCCGGATCTCTGAAATTTACACTTCATGGGAAAAAATTAAAAGGAGAATTTGCATTGATAAAGATGAAAAATGCGGAAAATAATGCATGGCTACTCATTAAACATAAAGATAAATTTGCCAAAGAAGAATATGATGCTGAAGAAAATGTTGCGAAAAGTTCAACAGTTTCAAAGTTTTTAGAGGAAAAAAAAAGCCCAAAAAACGTCAAAAAGAAACCGTAAATACGGAGGCAAAACCAAAATTTAAAAGATTTAATTCTTTAGTAGACGAAAAAAAGATTGAAAATTTTATCAAGCCGATGCTTGCAAAACCGCATGCGGAAGCATTTGATAATAAAGGCTGGATTTTCGAAATAAAATGGGATGGATATCGTGCTATTGCCGATCTCAGTAAGAAAGAACCTTTATTTTATTCACGAAACGGGATTTCATTTCTGTCAAAATTCAGTAAAGTTGCGGAAGATTTTCAAAATCAAAAACATAAAATGATTGTTGATGGCGAAATTGTTGCCTATGACGAAAATGGCAAGCCCAACTTTCAGCTCTTACAGCAAATTGGTGACAACCCCAATTTAGCTTTAACTTATCAGGTATTTGATCTGCTTTGGCTCAACGGTCATTCTACCGAAGAGCTACCTCTCATCCATCGAAAAGAACTTTTAAAAGAGGCTCTCACAGAAACTGATTTGATTAAATATTGTGATCATATTCCGGAAAAAGGAATTGCTTTTTTTAATCAGATGAAAAAGATGAACCTAGAAGGGATGATTGCCAAAAAATCTGATAGTCATTATACTGAAAACAGCCGAAGTGTGGATTGGCTGAAAATAAAATTCACCAATACCGAAGAAGCTGTAATCTGTGGTTTTACAGAGCCGAGAGGTTCAAGAAAAGGGTTTGGAGCATTGATATTAGGTAAATTTATTAATGAAAAGCTGATGTATTCGGGGCACACCGGAACAGGATTTAATGCTGAGCTCCTGAAAGAAATTCATCACAAACTTGAAAAAATAGAAGTAAAACATTCACCTTTTGAAATTGCTCCGAAAACCAATATGCCGGTTACATGGGTGATTCCAAAAATAATATGTGAGGTGAAATTTTCTGAAATTACGAAAGACGGTATATTTCGCCATCCTGTTTTTGTCACACTACGAGAAGACAAAACCATTGAAGATCTCAAAAACGATTCACTAAAAAAAAATCATAAGATACCTAAGGAAAAAACCATAAAAAATTCTGAAAATCAAAATGAGACGCAAATTTCACTTAATCGCCATACCATAAAACTTACCAATCAGAATAAAATTTATTTCCCTAAAGATAATATCACAAAAGGTGAAATTATAGAGTACTATCAGTCGGTTTCAGAATACATTCTTCCACATTTGAAAAACCGCCCGCTTTCTCTCAACCGTTTTCCCAACGGAATTGAAGAATCCGGATTTTACCAAAAAGACATTGGAGATTCTTTCCCAGAATGGATTAAAACAACAAAAGTTTATTCTGATTCTACTGAAAAGTATATTGATTATGCAGTTTGTAATAACAAAGCAATACTGGCGTTTCTGAATAATTTAGGATGTATTGATTTTAATCCGTGGAATTCTTCCTTACCTCAATTGGATCATCCTGATTTTTTGGTTTTAGATTTAGATCCTTCTGAAAAAAATACATTTGATGAAGTAATAGAAACGGCTCTACAAGTAAATGAAATTTTAAAATCTATTAAAATTAAAGGGTACTGTAAAACTTCGGGAAGTACAGGAATGCATATTTACATTCCGATGGGAAGAAAATATGATTTCGACCAGGTGAAAGATTTCGCTCATATTCTTATGAAGAAAGTACATGAAAATCTACCAAAAATTACCACTTTAGAAAGAAGTTTACAAAAACGTGACAGTAAAAAAATCTATTTAGATTATCTTCAAAACCGCTCCGGGCAGACTTTGGCAAGTGTTTACAGTATTCGTCCGAAAAAAGGTGCACCAGTTTCGATGCCTTTAGAATGGGATGAATTACAAAAAGGACTGAAAATTACAGATTTTAATATTTATAATTCGTTAGACAGAATTAAAGAAAAAGGAGATTTATTCAAACCGGTTCTAGGGAAAGGAATTGATATGGTGAAAGCTTTAGAAGAATTGGAAAAACTGGATCAGTAACAAAAGTTGGGGACTAGGCAAAAAGTTTGGATAATCTGAAAAGGAAAAATGCTTTGTCTCTCACGCCTCGAAGTTGCATTCTGAAGTTCTTTATTTTCGCATTGAAACTTTCTGCGGACGCATT
>NZ_JADQBD010000047.1:0-25622 GCF_017808115.1 Chryseobacterium sp. RR2-3-20
AAATAACTTCTTTTACCATGATTCAATATCTAAATTTTTTCGTCTTCAAGAGAAGTTTGAATAAGTTAAAAATTAATTTGTGCTAAATGCACAACAGGTACATTATCTTTTTTCAGCTGATATCCATATTTTTTATACGGAACCAAAATATAATTACCTTTTTTCCAAATTTTGCCTTTTCCTACCCTATATAAAATAATACTTCCAGATTCCTGATTTGGAAGAAAAACCTCTGCTTTCTTTTTATTGGAACTGAAAATAACAGGAGTAAAAGAAGTAGATGTCCCTTTTGGATTAACCTCAGTAAGTTTAATTTTTTGATCAAAAAGTTTTACACAATCATTTTTTACCTGAGAATAGGTATAACCTGCAGAACCAATACAGCCATGCTTGTCTTTATCATTCCCCACCATCTGAGAAAATGCCATTGAAGTACAAAACAACTCGAAAGAAACAATTGTCTTTTTCATATTTTAAAATTTAAAATTTTTCTAAAATTATTTGAGTTTTTTCAATTTCAGATGATAAGTAAATTCTTACGAATCATTCATAATATCCTTACTTGAAACTGACTATAAATTTAATGCAAAAAAATAATTTTAGCAATAAAGTAAACCTTGAAATCAACAATTACGCCAATTTTTTAATTATAAATTTTCAATTGCTTTTAAAATCTCATTTTTATCTTTGGTTTTCATTCCCTGCAGATGTTCTCCCGAAAATTCCAAAAACTGCTTAGGTTCCGGAGCATTGTTATAAATAAGCTGTCCATGTTCAAACGGAACAGAAGAGTCATTCTTGCTGTAAATAAAAAGCTTTGGAAGCCCCTGTAAAGATTTAATATCTTCTTTCGCAGAATACGGAGAAATAATAACTTTCTGTATAAATTCTTTATATTCTGGTTTATATTTAATCGCAATATCTGTAAAAGATGACATCCCTCCGTCTAATATTAATCCTGATATTTTAGACTGATTATCTTTAGCCAAATGTGTTGCCACCTGCGATCCTAAAGATGCCCCATAAATATAAATTTTGCTGTCGCTTATCTCTTTTTTAGACAAAAGATAATCTAACATTTTCTGTGCATCTTCTGCCACATTTTTATGCGTAGGTTTACCTGTAGATTTTCCGTATCCTCTTACATCTACCATTACTACCTGAAAACCGTCTTCAACCAATGGTTTTGTCATGTATTGATAGGTAGACACATTTCCGTTCGCTCCATGAAAAAATAAGATGGTCTTTTTTACTGAATTAGATTCCGGCTTCAAAACAATTGCGGTAATGGTATCATTTTCCACTGGCAGACTAAGATTTTCAACTTTTTTAAACTCTAACTTTTGCATCTTTTTGTCTGGCTGATAGAATTTGTCATCCATTTGAGCTTTGGATAACGTTGATGAAAAGGCTAATAACAAAGAGAAAAATATTGTTTTTTTCATTATAGTATGAATTATTTTATGCCTCAAAAATAGTATTTTAATTACTTTGAAAAAAATTTTATAATACTGAATTGTTGAAAATTCTTCCTGAAAGGCAATTCAAAAAAAACGTTTCACTTTTTGGAGGTGAAACGTTTTTATTTTATTTAGTCCAGTTGATTTTTGAATGCTGGACTTCTGAAGAATTGCTACCGATCATAATATCAAATTCTCCTGCTTCCCAATCATATTTTAAATCTCCATTATAAAATTTAAGCTGTTCTGGGCTGATATCGAAAGTTATCTTTTTAGATTCCCCTTTTTTAAGCATTATTTTTTGGAAACCTTTCAGTTCTTTCACCGGTCTGGTAATACTTCCCACCAAATCTCTGATGTATAGCTGAACCACTTCTGCTCCATCATAATCCCCTGAATTTGTTACCGTTACTGAAGCCTGAATGGTCTGATTCCCTTTAGGATTAAGATTAGAAACTGTGAAACCGGAATAATCGAACTTTGTATAGCTTAAACCATATCCGAATGGATACAAAGGAGTATTACATTCGTCCATATAGTTGGATCTGAATCTTTGGAACTCGCATTTATCAACCAGTTTCTGATCTAAAGGTCTACCTGTATTTTTTTCATTATAATAAATAGGAATCTGTCCCAAACTTCTTGGAAATGTCATCGGAAGTTTCCCGGAAGGATTTACTTTACCAAAAAGAACATCAGAAATAGCATTTCCCGCTTCCGAACCTGCAAACCAAACATTTAGGATAGCATCAGGAACATCTTTCATATTCGTTAAAGCAAGCGGACGGCCTGTGAAAAGTACTACTGCAATGGGTTTACCCGTCTTTTTTAAATCGTTTAATAAATCAATTTGCGATTGTGGAATGGTAATCTCAGTGCGCGAAGAAGATTCACCGCTCATTTCGGCAGATTCACCAATTGCTAAAACAATAACGTCTGCTTTATTGGCAACATCTACTGCTTCTTTTAATAAAACTTCTTTCGGTCTGTTATCTCTATCGGTTTTTTTACCGTGTGCAGCGTAAATCTCTTCCAGTTTAGCATCATAATCAATATTTGCTCCTTTTGCCGAGATAAATTTTACATCTTTCCCATAATTAGCCTGTAAACCCTGCATTAAATTTACAGATAAAGCGTGTTTTGTTGCTACACTCCAAGTTCCTGCCATGTTCATAGAATTGTTCACTAATGGACCAATTACCGCTACCGTGCCAGATTTTTTGAGCGGTAAAACCTGGTTTTCATTTTTCAGTAGCACCATAGACTGGGCTGCTGCATTTCTGGCAATATTACGGTTTTCTAAATTATAGACTTCCTTTGCCGCAAGCTTGGCATCACCGTGTTTATAAGGATTATCAAATAATCCCAGATCATATTTTGCCTCCAGAATTCTTTTGGCTGCCATATCTATTTCTGCCTGAGTCACTTTTCCTTCCGACAGAGATTTTTTGAGTGTTGTTAAAAAGCCTTCACCTACCATATCCATATCAATTCCTGCTTTTAAAGCTAATGCAGAAACCTGCTGAAGATCTCCCATCCCGTGATCTACCATTTCGTTGATCCCCGTGTAATCGGTCACCACAAAACCTTTGAATTTCCATAAATTTCTCAAAACATCTGTCTGAAGCCATCTGTTTCCGGTTGCAGGAACGCCGTCTACTTCATTAAAAGAAGCCATCACAGAAGCAACGCCCGCATCTACAGCCGCTTTGTAAGGCGGAAAATATTCGTTGAACATTCTCACATGGCTCATATCTACAGTGTTGTAATCTCTTCCTGCTTCACCCGCACCATACAAAGCAAAATGCTTTACACAAGCCAGAATATTGCTGCCATTTGCCAAATCTTTCCCCTGATAGCCATAAACCATATTTTTGGAAATTTCGCTTCCTAAGTAAGGATCTTCACCGGAACCTTCAGAAACCCTTCCCCATCTCGGTTCGCGGGAAATATCTACCATTGGTGAAAAAGTCCAGTTGATACCATCCGATGCAGCTTCTCTTGCCGCCACTCTTGCAGACTGCTGTATGAGATTCATATCCCATGAAGCAGCCAATCCTAATGGAATAGGGAAAGTAGTTTCGTAACCATGAATGACATCCATCCCAAAAATCAAAGGGATTTTCAGTCGGCTATTTTCTACGGCAACTTTCTGTACTGCTTTAATTTTGTCTGCTCCTTTTATATTGAACAATCCGCCCACTAAACCCTGCTCTACTTTTTTGCCAATATCTGAGCTTTTAGCCAAGCCTGTAGTAAAATCTCCTGAACTGGGTAAATTAAGCTGTCCGATTTTCTCATCTAAGGTCATTTTTGCCAAAAGAGCATCTACAAAAGCCTTTTTCTTTGACTGATATTGTGCTGTTTGGTAAGACTGAACCGGTTTTGTAACCATTTCCTGTGCCGAAAAAACAGGCGCCAAGGCTATAGTTGCAATTAAAATTAACTTTTTCATATATCTATCTTCTTTATTAATTCTTGTTTAGGTTTTATTTTCCTTTGCGTTTACTCAGCATCCATTCGTATAATGCCGGATTTGAATAGGTAGAATCCCAGGAATTATGATTATCATTCGGGAAAATGGTTAATTCTGCTGAAGGATTTATAGGATGAAGCTTTTGGTAAAAATTGAAGGCATTTTCGGGTAAAACGACATCATCCATTCCGCCATGAAAAATTTTCATGTTAAGCTTTTTATACTGATTGATATTGGCATACATCACTCTATCGGTAGGTGCACAGACAGAAACTACTGCAGCAAACATTTCAGGATGTTCCATGGCCAATTTTAGAGTTCCCCACCCCCCCATGGATAGCCCTGTAAGGTAAATTCTGGAATCGTCTATTTTGTATTTTGCCTGAATTTCTTTAATTAAATGATAAACAGCAACGGTATCCCACCACGTATCTGCAGGACATTGCGGAGCTAAAATTGCAATAGGTTCTTTGATTAAATTTTTGTACGTAAACGGACTGTGTGCTTTTACTTTCTCAAGATCATTTCCTCTTTCACCGGAACCGTGAAGAAATACCATTAATGGCACGTTTCCATTTGAGTTTTTGGGATAATCTAATAGGTATGATATTTTTGTGCTCGTTTTAATTTCTCTATTGAGTTCTGCCTTGATTTCCTGGGCTTTTCCTAAGGAACAGATTCCCAATAGTACAAGCGGAAGTATATTTAGTTTCAGTTTCATATTTTTTTATATTAATATTTATGAGTCATCGTATTGAATATCAATTTTCACCGATTGTCTATCTATTTGGAACTATTATTTATGAAATAGCCCCGATAGAAGCGACATCCTTTTTTGTGGCGGGCGGAGCGAAGCGGAGACCGTCACAAAAAAAGATACAGCGGATAGCGGGAATAAGCTCCTGAAAATTTTTATTTAATATTATATTTATCTGATTTGAAGCTTAATTTTTTTAAACCCTGTTTTATTTCCGGGGCATTCATAAATAATTTCCATAGAAATCCTGTACGGTAATTTTCAATCATCGGGGCAATGGTACCTTGGTCTATTGCTAAATATCTTGGCGTAAACCAATTGTTATAATGAATAGAATTGGCATCGTAAGGACCCGCAGAGCCTATAAATTCTGGTTTTTGAAGGTATAAAAACTTCAGAAAATCCATTGATTCTTTTGGTGTGTACGGAAAACTGCTCAATGCAGCCGTTGGTGTAATAACGCCGTGATCATTTTGCGGAAAATGGGCATTATAGCCAGTTCCGCCATCTTTATTCCTGGAATAACTTGCGGTGAGTCCCCAATAATTAGGTCCGTAGCCTTTCCATTGTTTTGGATTTTCTAAGCAGTATTTATAATCTATGAGTACCTGATTTTTATTTAAATCGAAATAATTTTTGACTAATTTATCTGATAAATTAGTGGGATCTAAGCCGATATAAGAATAATGTGCCCAAAACAGAGGCCCGCCATATTCTTCTGCTCCGTTGTGTTTTATGTATAACGGAAGTCCGTATTTTTCTTTGTCTGAGAGAATTTTTCCGTCTTTTGCCCAACCTTTGTAGTAAGTATCTGCATCAATGGAATAATTGGGCGATGATGCAGCCAAAATATAGGTAATTAAACACTCGTTATAGCCCTGCAGCGGAAAATTCATTTGCCACTGGTATTCCGGTGACCAATGCCAATACAAAACTTTTTCGCCGCCTTTGGTGTACCAGTTCCACTGAATTCCTTTCCAGAGCTCATCACATTTTTTGGCTAAAGCTTTCTCTTCTGCATTTCCGTGTTTAAAAAATTCCCGCACCTGAATAATTCCCGTGGTTAAAAAAGCCGTTTCTACCAAATCTCCACCATTGTCTTTTTTTCCAAAAGGAACGGTTTTACCTGTTTCTCCGTTGATCCAGTGAGACCACGCTCCTTTATACCGATCTGCTTTTGCCAGAAAATCCATTATCGTAGAAAGTCTTTTTACCGCCTCTTCTCGGGGAATGAAACCTCGTTCTACTCCCACTAAAATTGTAGCCAGACCAAAACCAGATCCTCCGGTGGTAATAACGTGCTTATCTTTATCCGGATAGATATTATCTTCATGATAACGTTCTCTTCCCAGTTTTGAATTGGGTTCGGCATAATCCCAGAAGTATTTCAGAGCCTCTTTCTGAACCTTATCCATCAACTGTTCATCTTCAAGATTACTTTTGATCGTGGCATTGCTGGAAATATTTTGATTGATCTGATGATTTTTACATGAAAGCAAAGCCATAGCTAAACTTCCTGTAAGGAGTATTTTTTTCATTATTAAATTTTAGGGTTAAAACTTAGCTGAAGATTTTAAACTGTAGCTAAGTAAAATTTTAAATTTTAAAATCCGTACTGTGTAGAATGGAAGCCAAGTTTGATTAAGCCCTGTCTTACATCCGGTGCATTCATAAATAACTGCCACAAAAACTGATTTTTATGATTCTCAATCATTGGAGCTATTGTTCCCTGATCTATTGCAAGATACCTTGGTGTAACCCAATTGTATTGTATTGAATAAGCATCGTAAGGACCTGCGATACCCACATATTCGCTGTAATTTTCGTTATACAGAAACCTCAGCATATTCATACTTTCTGTGGGCGTATAGGGCATATTTGAAAGTGCTGCTGTAGGCGAAATAACTCCCAAATCGTTGCTTGGCTGGTGTGCAGCGTAGCCGGTAGTACCATCAGCATTACGGGTATAGCTTGCCGTTAATCCCCAACTTTTTGAATTATATCCCTGCCATCCATTAGGATTTGCGATACAATACTGATACATAATTTTAGCATGATTTGTAGTGGCATTTCCATAATTTACATAATCATCTGTAAGCCCTCTCGGATCAAGACCTAAAAAGGAATAATGCGACCAGAAAATAGGACCTATATTTCCGGAAAGAGTATTATGCTTTACTATTAAAGGTAATCCGTATTGGGATGAAGAATTTACAATGCCTCCGTTTCTCGCCCAACCCTGCTGGTAAACAGGCTTGTTAATCGAATAATTCTGAGAAGCTGCCGCTAAAACATACGTAATTAAAGTTTCATCATACCCTTTTAAAGGCATATTCATCTGAAAATCGTAGTTGGGCGACCAGTGCCAATATAATGTATTTTCACCTTTTGTGTACCAGCTCCATTCAATACCACTCAAAAGCGTATTTGCTTTTTGGGAAATTGCCAGCTCAGCGACATCAGTTGAGTTTTTGAAATATTCTCTCACACAGATAAGACCTTGTGCAAGAAATGCTGTTTCTACCAGATCACCACCATCATCTTTCTGACTGAAAGGAATTACATGTCCCGTATTCCCATTCATCCAATGAGGCCATGCTCCGTGAAAACGGTCGGCATTCTGAAGAAAATTGAGTGCTGTTGTTAACCTTGAAACCGCTTCTGCCCTAGCAACATATCCATTATTGATTCCTACCAGAATAGTTATCAACCCAAAACCAGATCCTCCCGCTGAAACAACGTGAGCATCTTGTCCCGGATTATCGGTATGATATCTTTCTCTGGCCAGTTTGGAATTGCTTTCTGTATAATCCCAAAAATATTTCAAGGCATCTTTCTGCACCATTTCTATAAGCTGAGAATCGGTGTAATTATTCTGTGGTTGTGAAGGATTTTCTACAGGTGTTTCTACAAAAACTGAGTCATTAGAACAACTGCCACATAAAAATATGGCAGTTGCTAATGTTAATATTTGTTTTAGTTTCAAAACTACTTTTTATTTACAAATAAATCATTGATTTCAGCACTAGATAAAGCACTGTCATACATTCTGAACTGATCCAGATTTCCTGCCCACGGCTTCATCCAACTGTCTATACCGGACTGGCCGCCTAAATTAAACCCAGTTACTTTAGTAGCATCCATGTTTACCCCGCCATGTGTTCCCCATACTTTAGGAGTCCCCACTTGTACTCCGTCTTTGTAGAAAGTAAGTGAAGAATTATTAGCGTTATAAACAAATACACAATGATGCCACTGAGTATCAAAAAATCCGGAAACAGGAACTGCATTGGTTGCTCCTTCCCAAGTTAACCAAGTATCTGCATTGTTTTTATCTACTAAAATCATTTTTACTGCAATACCATTACTTGTAGCTTCATTCATAAGCATCATGGTACCTTTTGTCCAGTGCCCATTAGAAGAAGGAATACTGAATATATGTTCGGCACCACTTGTAGTTGCTCCATGTTTCATCCAGTAAGAAATGGTAAAACTGCTTGCTTTAGCAGCAAAATCGTTAGGGGTAAGATACTTCAAGAACGCACTAGACGATCCTTTGTAAGATTTTCCTGAAATACCTGCATCACTTTGGATAGATTTATCTGGTGTAAAAGAAGGATATCCCGATAGCTGCTCAGAAAACTGATATCTTAATCTGCTGTCTTCTTTATCGAAGGGTACATAAAACCTTAAAGATCCGGCTGGTAATACAGCATTATCCAATGGATAATCTCCCAATTCAGGTCTGTCTAAATCCTGACAAGACAAAATAGTGGCAGATACTGTGCATATCGCACATATATTAATTAGAAACTTTTTCATTCTAAATATTTTTTAAATTAATAATTAGGATTTTGAACCAAAACACCCTGAGCTTTATCTATCGCATCCTGTGGAATTGGGAAATATTTATTCTTATCCTGATATCCTTTGGAAGCTAACACAGTTACAGCATCTCCCCAACGTACAAGATCATAAAATCTCTCAAATTCCATTGCAAATTCTACTCTTCTTTCTTGCTTAATCGCAGATAATGTTGCAGCAACGTTAGACAGACCGGCTCTTGATCTGGTCATGTTAAGATATGTTGTTGCTTTAGCTGCGTTTCCTGATTGTAAAGCTGCTTCTGCTGCTATTAAAATAACATCTGCATATCTTATAAGCTTAATATCTTCCCAGTGATTTTTATTAACACCATAAAATATTCTTTCTGATAATGCTGTATAAGCTTTTCCGTTCCAATACTGTTGAACAAGCACTGGATTAGGATTGTTGGGTCCATTCGGAAGTATTGCATTATTATAAATATCTGGACCTCCTGAGGTAAGAATTGTCGTTTTTTTCCTTACATCACCATTTTCATATATTGAAACCAACTCGGTAGAAGGCACATTGAATCCCCAACCTAAATCCCACGCTCCAGAACCTCTTACTCCCTGAGATTCATAAAAATTGTTGCTGTACTTTGTTGCAAAATCGTATGTTTTCTGTACTTCGAAAATAGATTCTTTAGAATTATTTCCTGCTTTGGTAAATTCTGCATCATAAGAGGTATTTAGCTGATAAACTCCTGAATTGATCACAGTTTCGGCATATTCTAATGCTTTTGCATTATTACCCTGATATAAATAAAGTTTCGCCAATACAGCATTTGCCATACCTTTTGTTGCTCTGCCTAAATAAACACTTGGCCACTGATTAGGCAAATCTACAGCTGCTTCGGTAAGATCTTTTATAATCTGTGCATCTACTTCAGCTATTGTATTTTTAGGTGCAATTTCATCTATAGGGTTAACAATTGTTTTGAGATTTACCGGAATTTCTCCATAATCTCTTCTTAATTCAAAATAACAAAATGCACGAATTGCTTTTGCTTCTGCAATATTCATTAATGTACCCGGCGAAGTATCTCCTGAAGCAACAGCTTCATTAATTACGGCATTCGCATCAAATATTATTTTGTAATGCCCGGTCCAGTTATTTTTAATATGTCCGTTGGTAGCAACATATCCAAAATTATTAAAAACATTTCCGTCTGCTGCTCCGTCATTGGCTGTACTTCCTTTTTCGTTATCATCTGCTCTGATACAGTGAGTCCATACGTAAGAAAAATCACTTACACCGGCTTGTTGTCTTAAACCTGCATAAAGTCCAAAAACTTTACTTTCGAAACCACCTACACTGCTCCCTTCACCTGGGATTGGTCTTCCTAAAGGTTTTTCATCCAACCAATCGTCTCCACAACTTTGCGTTGTTGTTGCTGTCATTCCTAAAAATGCTGCAATTACAATATGTTTAAATTTTATATTTTTCATTTTTTGATAGTATTAAAAATTTGCACTAAGTCCGAAACTCACGATTCTTGGGTTAGGATATCCACTGTTGTTAACTCCAAACTGAGTTGCAGATCCTCCAAACTCTGGTGTAAATCCGTTAACATGATCCCAAGTTTTTAGATTCTGAATATTTACATATAACTTTAAACCTTCAAGTTTAAGTGGAGATATTAAATTTTTATTGAAATTATAACCCACCTGAACATTTCTGATTCTAAAGAAACTTCCGTCCTCAATCATGTAAGTTGAATTTTCGCGGTTATAAGCATTTCCAGAATAACTTCTTGGCTCCCAATTAGAAGTTCCAGGACCTGTCCATCTGTCTAGTCTTTCTTCTCTATAGTTAGACGGAGCGAATGAATTTCCGTTACCCCAATTTCTGAAAACTTCATTTCCGTAAACTCCATAGAAATCAGCATTCAGATAGATTCCTTTGTATTCTGCACCAACGCTAAAACCATAAGTGAAATCTGGCGTTGGGTTTCCTATCATTGTTCTGTCGGCTGGCGTAATCTGTCCGTCTCCATCAATATCCTTATATTTTAAATCTCCAGGCGCGGGATTACCAATGGTAGAACTTGGAGAAAGCAAAATATCTGCTTTAGTCTGATAAACACCATCCACTACATATCCATAAAAAGCTCCGGCTGGTAAACCTGCAGTAAATATTGACGGACCTGAGAATTTTTGATACCCTTCAGAATAAGTACTTAAAACTTTTGTTTTGGTCGTAGTTAAATTTCCATTAATATAATACGTGAAATTTTCTGAAACTGAATCTTTCCAACCTAAAGAGAATTCAAACCCTTTAGCTTCCATAGATCCTGTATTTAAATAATAGGTGTAAGAATTTCCATCAGAATCTAAAATTCCATGAGTTTTCTTATTGTAATAGTTTGCATCTAAAGATAATCTACGGTTTAAGAACATAGATTCTAACCCAAATTCATAAGATTTAAGATGTTCCCATTTTAGATCTTTATTAACTGCAAATTCGGGAATGTAAGCTGGATAAATATTTCCATTAAACACTCCGGTACCTCCTTCAATATAAGTAGGATAACCATAATATCTACCTCCCGCTACATACTGGTTCCCTAAATCTCCGTAAGAACCTTTAAATTTCAAATAATTGATAGCTGTAAGATTTTTCATGAAATCTTCTTTAGTTACTTCCCATGCTGCACCTACAGACCAGAAATTATCAAATCTGTTTCCTGGAGATAAATAGGCAGAACCATCTCTTCTGAAAGATGCATTAAGCATATACTTATTAGCATAGCTATATAACATTCTAGTAAAATAAGAAACCTGTTTTTCGTTGTATCCTGATGTAGTTACTGTTTTACTTGCAGTATCTATAAAATCTGAATTTAGGTACCAAAATCTAGAATCATTAGGAATCTGTCCGAAAGGATTATTCAAACTACCTCTGGCTGATCCACTCATACCTCTAATCTGTCTGTTGATAGTTTCGAAACCTGCCATTAAAGTAAGGTCGTGATTTCCAAACTTGTTTTTGTATGTTAATAACTGGTTTTGTTGGAAACTCATGTCCCGATTTTCGAATTGACTTACCCCTGTTAATAAATTACCCGAATATGGTGCAACAGTATTTGTTTCTGGAATATAGATATTAAAAACTGGAGTATATCCTCTACCGAAACCATTTCTGTAGTTTACAAAATAGTTTGATCTAAATGTAAAATGCTTAAAAAAATCAAATTCAAGATATGCATTGGGATTAAATTGGACATCTTTATTAATTTGGGTATTTTTCATTCCTTCAACAACAGCCAGCGGATTGCCAATTTGTGCAGCACCTAATTGCTGAGGAAGCGAGTTGAATAATCCATAATAATCGCCTGGTGTCATATTTATTGGACTTACCACCGGAGTAGCGTTTAGTGCAGAACCAAAGCTACGATTCTGCGGAAGATTGGCATACGAACCTGTTAATCCAAATCCTGCTCTTACAGAACTGGAAATCTTTAAATCATCATTAAATTTATAGGTCATTCTATCATATTTCTCATTTTTGATAGACCCATCCTCTGTCTGATAACCGAATGAAAAACTCATCCTGTTTTTGTCGTTACCATTGGAGATGGTAATATTATTCTGATTGATGATTCCTCCTTTCTTTGCAATTTCATTAATCCAATTGGTATTTGCGGTAAAAGGTGCAAAATTATAGGGAGCTAATCCTTGGTTTGCAAGATCTTCGTTGTAAAGAGTTTTAAAACCAGATGCATCTGTAAGATCTGGTCTGTTATCGAAAGATTTTACTCCAATTGATGAGTTCAAGCTTATGCTTGTTCTTCCGCTTTTCCCTCTTTTGGTAGTAATAATTATTGCACCATTAGCTGCCCTACTACCAAAAATTGCCAAAGAAGATGGATCTTTTAGAACTTCCATAGATTCTATGTCCGCAGGATTCACAAAATCAATATTATTTGCAAATGCTCCATCTACTATATAAATTGGATTAACTCCATTAATAGTAACTGTACCTCTAATTCTTACATCTGCCTGAGATCCCGGCTGCCCAGAATTCACAATTGATAAACCTGCAACTTTACCCTGTAATGAGTTCAGTGGGTTAGAAGCCGGCTTGTCTGCAACTTCTCCTCCATTAACTTTTGCTATCGACCCTGTAAGATCACGTTTTTTTGCAGTACCGTATCCAATCATTACGACCTCCTCAATCTTCTGTTCTTTTACAACAGTATCTCTCGGTGTTGTTTGTGCATTCGCATTCATGCCGAAATAGAGTACGGCAATGAGACAGGAATACTTTAAATTTGGTTGTTTCATATAGCTTTAATTTTATCTTGTTTCTCTTAGTTTTTTACAGCCTTATCATATTGAACATAAGGTTACAAGCCAAAAATAAAAATATTTCTTAAAGTTGTTAATATTTCTTAAAAAAATTTCATTATCGCAATTTACATTACTTAAATATTAATAAATAGTTAATTTTAACTTATTAAAACACATAATCAATCAACATCATTATCAAATTCATAATTAAAATTTTCTCATTTTCTCATTATGAAGCAATAAAAATCTCCAAAATTGCAACCAAAAACTCTTTTTTGAAATAATTAAGAAAAAAGGCATCAATTTTGTCATGCATTCATGTTTGAAAAAATAATATTAAGTTTGTCTAATGTTTTTGTTGGCAATCTATTCTTATAGGTGAGAAAATTAAAATAGAACCAATAAATCCATCAAAAATTAAAATTTATACATGAAAAAAATAATCATAGCTGCCTCTATTGCGATAGGTTCAGCAGCATTTATAGCTACAAGTCTTAACTCTTGTACAACAATTGCCACTTCAGATTTAGGATTGGCTGTTATTAAAAGAGTTTTACTGGGAGGTATTAATAAAGGAGTAAATATTTATGGAAATAAAGAAGCTTTTCTTCAAAATAACCTTGTAGATAAAGCTTTACCAAAAGAATTGAGAGATATTAATTCAACATTAGAGAAAATTGCACCTTCTCTTGTAGCAAAAGAAAGAGAATACATTGCTGAAGCTGCAGTTTACACTGTCGGAATTTCTAAGCCTATACTAGAAAATGCTGTAAACAGTCTTAATGCACAGGATGTAACCCGTATCATTCAAGGTGAAAAAGGTACTGCCACGCTTATTTTAAAAGAAAAAACACAAGGTCAGCTTATTCAGGCAATTGCTCCGAGAGTTGAACAGGAATTGAATAAATACAGTATTGTAAAAACAATTAATACGGCATTATCGGGAAGCAATTTATTGGGAAGTCTTTTAGGAGGCAATAATTCTAAGGTAAATGCAAGCGGATTGAGTTTAATGGCTTCAGAGCAAATCGTAAATGGGCTTTTTAATATCATAGAAGATCATGAAAAGCAAAATTCTGCATCTTTACTGGGACCTTTCGGAAAATAATAATTTTTAGTATCTTTAAAGTATGGAAATTTTACAAGGAAACGAACACGCAAGCCCGGAAGAGTTTTATAAATCATTAAAAGAAAAACTGGAGAATCATCATGATTTTCCTGAGGATTATTTATTTAAATTCATTATTCCGACAGACCAGTCGAAGATAACAGAAATTTACAAAGTTTTCGACGGAATTAAATTTACACTGAGTAACCGCGAAAGTAAAAACGGCAAATACACAGCCTGCAATATTAATGCTTTTGTTTTGGATGCCGATCAGGTAATTAATATTTACCAGGAAGTAGCAAAAATTGAAAATATTATTTTGTTGTAAAATAAAAAAAGCTGTTTTAAATATTTAAAACAGCTTTTTTATTTCAGTTATTATATGAAGTTATTTACCCATATTTCTTAATTGTTCCATTTGCTCCATATATCCACTTACACCAACTGTTGCAAGGACAAAAATGGTATAGGCAACATTAAGTATTCCTAAGATAATACCAATAATACACAAAATTCTACCCGTATTTAGATTATTGAAATCTGAATATTCTGATGGGTTTTGGTCATACAAAAGCTTATCAGCTTTGTACTTATTAAGACCAATAATTCCGCAAATAATTCCTATTAAACCTGTACAGCAACATGTTCCGACAACAGATACTATTCCTAAAATAAGTACCGTCTGTGCATTAGGTAATTTTTGTTGATTCATAATTTGATTTTTTTAAAGTTTATAATATATTAATTGAAAAAATGTTTATAAAAATAAGAAAAAACCATAATAATGGAATTAATTATCGCTAAAAATATAAGAATTTGCCCATAATTTCTTTTTTTATCTAAAAAATTGACAGCGACAAAACCAAAAAACATCAAAAGAGTATATACCGCAGGAAACATTTTGAAGGCTTCCAGAAACTTCCCCTGAAACACCAAAACTATTGCTCTTTGAGTACCGCATCCAAAACACTCGATGCCCAAAAACTTTTTACTCGGACAAGGAAGCATAAAATCTTCTATATGCATGATGTTAAATTATATTTCACAAATCTAAGAAATTTTAGCTCTCATATACTGATGCGGAAAAAAACAATCCTCTTTCATATCAAAAGAACCCTGAACCGCAAGATAAGGATTTCTTAAAATTTCTCTTGCTACAAAAATAAGATCTGCTTCTCCATTTTGAAGAATTTCTTCAGCCTGTTTCACGTTGGTTATTAATCCTACAGCTCCGGTTTTTACATTTGCCTGTTCTCTTACTGCAGAAGAAAAAGGAACCTGATAGCCGTCAAACACAGAAATTTTGGCTCCATGGATATTTCCGCCGCTCGAAACATCAACCAAATCTACATGATGATTCTTTAAAATCTCTGCCAGTTTTACACTATCATTAATATCCCAACCATTTTCAGCATATTCTGTTCCTGAGATTCTCACGAAAAGGGCAACATTATCATTCAGTTCTTCATTAACAGCATCCACAATTTCGATCAAAAATTTAATTCTATTTTCAAAACTACCCCCATATTCATCGGTTCTAATGTTAGAAAGCGGTGAAAGAAACTGATGAACAAGATAACCATGGGCTGCGTGAATTTCAATTACATCAAATCCGGCATTTACAGCACGTTTTGCAGCTTTCTTAAAATTATCAATCTGATTTTTTATTTCTTCCACAGACAATTCGTGAGGAACTCTCTCCCCAGGCTGATACGGAACAGGACTTGGTGCCACCGTTTCCCAACCTTCTTCAAGAGAAATCTGCTTATTATTCCATGTAGAACCTTTTCTTCCTGAATGTGCAAGCTGAATCCCTATTTTACTGTCTGAGTTTCCATGTACAAAATCGACAATTTTTTGAAGCTTTTCTGCCTGTTCGTCATTCCAAATCCCCATACAGTGATTGGTAATTCTTCCTTTAGGCTCAACACCTGTTGCTTCAACCATTATAAGCCCGGTTCCGCCTTGTGCACGACTGCCATAATGTACAAAATGAAAATCGTTGGCAAGACCGTTTTCGCAATAATACATACACATAGGCGACATTACCCATCTGTTTTTCAGTTCAACATTTCTGAATTTTATTGATGTATATAACATTTAACTAATTTTTAAAACATTAAAAATACGAAAATACATTCATAAACCTTATTGCCTAAATGATTAAAATAGTTTACATTTACTCCCCTTTTTTGAAATGAATATGGAAAAAAATATAGAAATAAGGTATCAACAGTTTAAAGACAGAAACGAACTAAGTAAAATTGAGCAAAAACTGTTTGAAGAAGCAAAAAAAGCCCGTAAAAACGCTTATGCACCTTACTCAGAATTTTATGTTGGATGTGCAGTCCTGTTGGAAAATGAAGAAATTTTCTCTGGTAACAATCAGGAAAATGCTGCATTTCCTTCGGGTTTATGTGCCGAGAGAACTACTCTTTTTTGGGTTGGAGCCAATTTTCCGGACAAAAAAATCAAGAAAATATTTATTGTTGGCGGTCCTAAAGAATCTGCAGAAAATAACCCGCCAATTCCTCCATGCGGTGCATGCCGACAAAGTATTATAGAATATGAAACCAAGCAGAATGAAAATATAGAATTGTATTTTGCGAATTTGAATGATGATGTTATTAAAGTGTCATCTATTAAAGATTTGCTCCCATTCTATTTTGATGCTACTTTTTTATAGACAATACAAAATTAGATAATTACGAAGAAAAGGCAACGCCAACATCCGCATATTGCCCAATTCGTTTAAAAACTTATCTTTGTAAAAATTCTGGTTTCCAATATATTGGAACTAAGAGGGAATTGGGAGAAAACCCCAAGCTGTCCCCGCAACTGTAAATCGTAATAAGAATTTTCTGTGAAAAACCACTGCTAAAGCGGGAAGGTACAGAAAAACGAAAGCCAGGAGACCTGCCAGAATTTAACCCTAAAATTATTGTTTTCGGAGGAAAGACAAGCGTAATATGAGTTTAAAAAAAGCATTCGTTGTAGTTTCTGGATTCTTCAGTCTGAATCTTTATTTTGGTCAGGAAACCCAGATTGACACCCTTTATATTTTCGATACGCAGATGAAAAAGGTTAAACTTTTTCATGAGGTTCAAACATTATCTGCGGCAGATATTCAAAAAAACGCATCCAATCTATCAGAAGTTCTGCGATTTCAGTCACCGGTATATATTAAAGAAAATGGACGGGGTGCTGTATCTTCACCTTCTTTTAGAGGAACAACAGCTCAGCAGACCGCCTTTGTCTGGAACGGAATCAACATCAACTCACTGTTTTTAGGGCAAGGCGATGTAAATAATATTGCCCTTTCCGGATACGACCAAATGGAAGTAAAGTCTGGAGGCGGAAGTGTGATTTACGGAAGCGGAGCGATTGGAGGAAGCATTCATTTGAATAATGATTTGAGCTTTAATAAAGGTTTTAATGCACAAATCCATTCAGAAAGAGGTTCTTTTGGTACGTATCAAAATTTTGCGAAAGGTTCTTTCAGTAATGATAAATTCAGCTTTAAAGCTTCTGCCAATTACCTCATCAGCGAAAACAACTACAAGGTTGAAGAAAAAAATTACATTAACCGAAACGGAAAATTTTTTAATACCTCTTTCAATATAGGAACTTCTTATAAAGTTTCTCAACACAACACGGTTTCCTGGCAAAGCCAATGGTTTGATGCTACACAGAACTATCCTATTTTTGAAGAAAACGGAAATAAAACAAAATACGAAGCACAGACGGTAAGAAGTTTACTGGCTTGGGATTTTAATCATAAAAAAGTATCCAACAGTTTGAAAACCGCTTATACGGAAGACAATTTTCAGTATTTCGGAATTATAGATGCCCCGAAAACAAGTGGCGGAACAGCAAAAAACTATATTGCAAAAAACGATTTCAATTATTTTATTGTTCCTCAACTCAATTTTAATGTAATCGGAGAATTTCAGCATAACATTGGAGAAGGCTACCAGTCAGGAATTAGTAATGTACATAGAAACGTTGGCTCTGTTGCAGGTTTGCTGAGATATTTCCCAAGTTCAAAAGTTAGTTTTGAAGCAGGTATAAAACAAGACTTTATAGAAGATATTAAATCCCCGATTTTATATTCTTTTTCGGGAAAATGGAAAGCCAATCGATGGTATCAGATGAGCCTTAACGTATCTAAAAACTTCCGATTTCCTTCGTTCAATGATTTGTACTGGGAACAGGGAGGAAATCTTAATCTGAAACCTGAAACATCTATTCAGACGGATATGACGCATGAATTGAAGGCTTTTGATTTCACCCTTAAAATAAGTCCGTACTACATGAAAATCGACCAGATGATTCGCTGGCTTCCTACACCAATGGGATATTGGTCGGCATTCAACACTCAAAAAGTGGAATCTTATGGTTTAGAATCTCAACTTACTTACCAGAAAAAATTCAATAAACATAATTTAAGGCTAATTGTTGGATATATTTATACAAAATCGACCGATGTGGAAACACAAAGACAATTGATGTATGTTCCGCTGCACAAAATTTCGGCTAATTTGGATTATGGATATCGTTTCCTGAATATTTACGCACAAGGCTTATATAACGGACTTACTTATACTACTGCCGATGAAAGCAGAAAATATGCAATTAATCCTTATTTCGTAATGAACGCAGGAGCTTCTGCAACGTTGGCAAAAAAATACACATTGGGAGCCAGAGTTAATAATATAACCAATACAGCTTACCAAACAGTCGCTTACTATTATATGCCTCAGCGAAATTATAGCATTTACGCAACCATTAATTTTTAAAATATTTAAATCTATATATTATGAAATTTAACAGATTACTACAGCTTTTTTTTGCATTTGCACTGATTTTTTCGGTGTCATGTACATCCGACTATGAAGAAATTCCGGTTGCCATAAATTATCAGAACGGATATCTTATTACCAATGAAGGAAATTTCGGAACACCCAATGCAGATGTAAGTTTCATTACAAAAGATCTAAGCTTAATGCAAAATGATCTTTACAAAGCCAATAACGGTAACGAAAATTTAGGAGAGGTACTTCAAACGATGGTTATCAACGGAGACAAAGCTTTTTTACTGCTGAATAATTCCAACAAAATTCAGGTTGTTAACCGTTATACATTCAAAAAAGCAGGTACAATTACTACTGAAATTAATCAGCCAAGATACATGGCAATTGCCAACAATATGCTTTATGTATCTAACGACCAATACATGGGAGCAAAATATGTGAGTATTTATAAAGTTTCTGATTTGTCTTTTGTGAAAAAAATTCCGTTTACCAATACAGCTGAGAGAGTTGTAGCTGCGGGAGAGAATATTTTTGTACAAAATGCTACTTACGGATTTGGTACTACCTTAACTAAGATTAATACTACAACCAACGAAATTGATGGCACTCCGGTATCTATTCCAAACGGAAACATCAATAAAACCATTGCATACAACAACAATGTATATGTAATTGCAACTGGTACTACAGATTCTTATATTTACGAAATTTCTCCAGCAGGAACTATTACCAAAAACATAACGTTGAGCAATGTTGCCAATGCGACTAATTTACAAATTGATGGCGGTAAGTTTTTCTACAGTTCTGCAAACAAAATCTATTCTATGGATATGAATGCTACCGCAGCACCTACAGCGCCAATTATTACCGCAGTTGATGGTGGACAATATTTTACTTTATATGGATTTAATGTTTTGGAAGGAAGAATTTTCACTTCGGATGTGAAAGGCTTTACACAGGCAAGCGAAATAAGTGTTTACACCACTTCTGGAACTTTCATCAAGAAATTTACAGTAGGAATGGGAGCAAACGGAGTTTATTCCAACTAATATTTTCTGGTTTTGAACAAAAAATTCGGCGGCATCTTCGATGCCGCCGAATTTTTTTATATATTTTAAGCAAGTTTTAATCCTAGTTTTTCAGCTTCTGAAATCACAAAATTCTTTGCTTCTTCGCTGTCATTGGCTATTTCACCTTCCAGAATTGCTTCTTTTACTTTATCTTTTAAAATTCCGATTTCGCGACCAGGTTTTAAATTGAACATATTCATAATTTCTTCTCCGGAAATAGGTGGCTGAAAATTCCTAACCTGATCTTTTTCTTCCACTTCTTTAATTTTAACCGCTACATATTCAAAATTTCTTTTGAATTTTTCCTGTTTTTTGGAATTTTTTGTAGTAATATCAGCTTTACAAAGAGTGAATAAATCCTCCATGTCTTCTCCGGCATCAAAAAGCAGTCTTCTAAGAGCAGAATCCGATGCATCATCGGTAATAAGTGCAATAGGTCTTGAAGAAAGCTTCACCATTTTCTGAACATACTTCATATCGTTTCCTAATGGTAATTTTAACCTTTGAAAAAGAGTTTTAACCATTTTGGATCCTAAAAACTCGTGTCCGTGAAACGTCCATCCTGTTCCTTCTACAAACTTTTTAGTAGGAGCTTTCCCTATATCGTGTAATAAGGCAGACCAGCGCAACCAGAGATTATCGGTATTTTCTGAGATATTGTCTACCACTTCAAGCGTATGGTAAAAATTATCTTTGTGCGTTTGTCCCTCAACTTCCTCAACCCCTTTTAGATCCATAAGTTCTGGAATAATGAGCTGCATTAAACCTAATTCTGCCATAAGTTTAAGACCCACCGATGGCTTTTTGGAAAGCATAATTTTATTAAATTCAACCATAACTCTCTCCATCGAAACAATCTTGAGTCGCTCTGCTTCCTTTTTGATCGCATTTAAAGAATTTTCTTCAATTTTAAATTCTAAAGTTGATGCAAAACGAATCGCTCTCATCATTCTGAGCGGATCGTCTGAATAAGTCTGTTCAGGTTCAAGTGGGGTTCTTAAAATACCGTTATTTAAATCTTCTACTCCGTCGAAAGGATCAATTAATTCTCCAAAATTATCCTGATTAAGGGAGATTGCCATTGCATTAATGGTAAAATCCCGTCTTTTTTGATCGTCTTCTATAGTTCCGCCTTCAACTTCCGGTTTACGGCTGTTTTCTGTGTAACTTTCTTTTCTGGCTCCCACAAATTCCAATTCCAAATCTTTATAGCGAATCATTGCAGTTCCGTAGGTTTTAAAAACTGAAACTTTCATTTTAGGATCAATTTCTTTTCCAACGTTTTGAGCCAGCTCAATCCCGCTTTGTTCTGTGACAAAATCTATATCGGTTGACGCTTTTCTTTTCATCAGTAAATCCCTGACAAAGCCTCCTACAATGTAAACAGACTGATTGTTTTTGGATGCGGCTTCTGAAATAAGTTTAAAGAGTTTAAGATTTTTATTTTGGGCGAGATTAATGAACATTTTCGGTATAATTTAGGTTCAGATAAAACTTGTATTAAAGTTTATCTAATTCGAAACCATTAAGAATTTGGAATTGACGAATTAAAATTCAGATCATTCCAATATTAATGATTAAACATGCTGCAAAGATAACTATTTTAGGTCGAAATGAGAATAAGGGTTCGATTGAAGGATTCATTCCACAAAACGAAATCAGAAACAGAATTATTCTCTTAAAACTTTAATTCTGTTATCATTCCAGATTTTTATTACTGAGGAACCAGAATACTTTGAAACTTTATCCCGGTCTTCTTCCACAGCATAATCAACAAGATGAATAATTTCATCAGAAATATCAGAAAATTTCATCGGACTTTTATCTCCGCTAAAATTGGCTGAAGTAGAAACCAAAGGCTTGTTAAGTTTAGAAATCAGCTTTTTGCAAAAATCGTTTTTTACCAAGCGAATTCCTATGCTTCCATCTTCTGCTAAAATTTCTTTGGGTAATCCTCTCGGATTTTCATAAACGATGGTAACGGGTTTTTCGCTTAAGTCCATAATTTCCCAAGCCATTTCCGGAACATCTACCAAATCCTGTAATCTCTTCTCAGATTCAACAAGGATAATTAGAGATTTATTTTTTTCCCTTTTTTTGATATCAAAAATCTTATTAATTGCTTCTGTGTTTGTTGCATCGCAACCAATTCCCCAAATAGTATCTGTAGGATAAAGTATGGTTCCGCCCGACTGGAGTATTTTGATGATATTATCCATAAAATTTTTCTGTAAAATGTAAAAAAGCAAATTTACGCTTTCTGTACAGAAGATAATTTCTATTTTATAACTGAAATTTAGATTCGTGGCATAAAAAAATCCCGAACGTTAAGTCCGGGATTTATGTACTATATTTTGTTAATTACTTAGCAAAAACATATTTTACACCAACACCTACGTTAGCTAAATTCAATCCGAAGTTGAAGTTGTTTACATTCTTAGCTCCGTCGATATCATATTTAGAAGTGCTGTAACCAAATTCTCCGATTGTAGCTTCAATAGTCCAGTTTTTGTTCAAGAAATAATCTAAACCTGGTTTTACTGAAACTCCGAAAGAATTGTAGTTAACTTTTTGAGAAACAGTAGTATTGTTTACATTTTCTTCAGATTTTTCGTTACCAAAATGCATTGGAACAGAAAGCTGTCCGAAGATATATAATTTATCTCCTAAAGTCCAGTATTTTCTTGCAAATGGCTCAACTACAAAAGCAGCAGTTGTATTTTTATCATAACCATTGTTGAAATTTTCTTTTTTGCTTGTTGAAGCATAACCAACTCCTAAACCTACTGCTAAGTTTGGTGCTACAAAATAACCAACAGTTGGAACAACTGCAAAGTTATCAACTTTAGTATCTTCGTTATTATCTTCTACAGAAGAATATCCTACAGTTCCAGATAAATAAGTAGTTCCTTTAGCGATTTGCGCATTTGATAAACCAAAAGCTACAACAGCAGCTGTTAATAATAATTTTTTCATGTTTTAAACTATTTTAATATTTTCTATGCTGCAAATTTATAAGACTTTTATGTTATATTAAAATTTATTAATATGATTAATATCACGTATCAACAGGAGGTTTTTGTAAATCAATTTTTTAAAAAAATAGGCTTTAAATACCAAAAGCTTAAAAATATCACAAAAAAAACTCCAACTTTTCAATTGGAGTGTTATATGATAGATAAAAATGTATTTTTACTTCAGAAAAAAGTTAATTCCTAAGTTAATTGCTCCAAAATTAGAATCTATCCTTCTGTCTCTGTCGAAATCCCTTCTTTCACTGCCTATATTTTGGTAACCTAAATAGAGTTCAGCATTTGGCATTTGATAACCCACTTTAGGATAAATATACAAGCCACTGTTGATACCGTCTTTTGTTGAAATTGCACCACCCAAATCAAGACCTACGAACAATGGTACTTTAGCAAATTTATATTTACCTGATGCAGCCAAAGGAACAAATCCGAAATCATCAAACCTATCTTTTCCGAAAAAATGAGAATATCCGGTTGTAACTCCCACATCCAAGCCTTTCATTATTGTCCACATATATGCAGCATCCACGCCAAGGGTAAAAGTAGACATTTTGGATGCATCTCCTACTGGTGCACCAATGTGTCCTCCTAATTTAAATCCACTTTGTGCATTTACCGATCCAAACAAAGCAAATGCTCCTAATAAGAATAGTTTTTTCATGATATTTTATATTTTGTTATTAACTCAAATATCTTCGAGCAAACAAAGTGCCACACAGTATTCTAAAAAACACAGAATTATTTTATCATACTTTTATTAAATTATGATTATGAAGACATTTTGGGCAAAATATTTGCTTAAAATTGCAAAAAGGTTCAAGCAATGGTAATCTCTCAAGTAATCTCTCTTCAAAAAAAGTTTTTCAAAACTCAACAGACTAAAAATATTGAATTTCGTGCACTACAGTTGGAGAAACTTAGAGATATTATTATAAATAATGAAGAATTATTATTCAGTGCTATTCATAAAGATTTTGGAAAATCGAAATTTGACACTTTCACTACCGAAATATCTTTTATTCTAAATGATATTAAATATTATCTTAAAAATTTAAAATCGCTTTCTAAACCCAAAAAAGTAAAAACAAATTTTACCAATCTATTTGTCACAAAATACAAAAGTATTATATAATAATTGATATAGTCAATATATAAAAGCAAAACAGCACCGAATTTGATGCTGTTTTTATATTTAAAAATTTTTTATAAATTTACCAAATGAAGTATTAGGATTAGCATTTTTCATAAAAATACTTGCATTTCCAATCTCAGATAAATAACTAATACTTAATCAAAGATATATCTCATATCTTTATCGATAGGATAATTATCCACTTTTTTTGTATTATTCTCGAATGCCCTTCTCATCTTGTTTTTAAAGGCAGGATCGTCAGGAATAGAAAAATTATCGAATAATTTAGTACTAAAATGTAATTCTTTGAGGAATTTAAAATAGTCTTCTTTAGAAACGTATTTATTAATTTTCTCCAATTTATATGTGGTTTTTTTCTTGATAAACTCAACTAATTCAAACTCATAAATTCCTTCCTTATCTTTAATATTGATTATTAAACCAGGTAAGTTATTAAATTTATAAGGTCCATAAGGGAAGGGATAATTATATGAAAAATAACCTATCCATTCTCTACCAAAAGTATTTATTGATGCACTGAAGCAATCTATATTTTTGATAACTTTTTTCCCCCCATCAATTTTCCAATTTTGGCTGAATTTTCCATCCTTATTTCCGAAAAAATTTGTATTGTATTTTAAGATTGAAACTTGGGTTTGATCTGCAAGATCAGTATAAATTCTGTCTGAAAAATATGTTTTGAATTTCATGAGTCTCGCAAGATCCAGATCTCCAGTATCACTTCTGAATTTTATTGAATCTCGTGCAAAATCTTTTTCTGATATAAAAAAACTTTCTTTCTCATTAAATATGAGAAAGAAGTTTTCTTGCTGTTTAGTTTGACTCTTAGAATTGATTTTCGACTTCAGACTATATTTAGCTATGAAATCAAAATTTATCACTTTTTGAGAAAAACCATAATTACAAATTAATATAAGTATTAATAAATACCTTTTTTTTATCATCTTTTAACCGTTACATCATATTCGTCGGCACTTCTTTGAGCAATATCCCAACCATCATCATTTCCAAAATCACATAAAGCAAACTGAACCGCATTTGCAATACCAATAAAATCTTCATCTGTTGGCTCTAAATCAAAACTTAAAACTTGTGAGTATGTTTCTCCACAAGTAGTATGAACTGTTACTCTAATTAATCGTTTAAATACTTTTTTAGAAGAAAACTCTTGATTTTGACCAGCCTGATTGAATCCTGCAACAATTTCAGAACCAACATTTGCATTTTTTTCATTGGAAATGATGTTTCCATTAGCGTTTACAAATCCTGCAACTCCTAAAGCTGCAACAAAGAATAATTTTTTTATAATGATTAATATTTTGTTTGTTTAACGTCACTAAATTATGAAGTAAAATTTAACTGCACAAACTTTTTTTTAAATAATTTTAAAATTTAATTTATAAATAATCTATTACTCTGTTGTTAATATTAGTTTAATATTGATCCATTGATGATGTATTTGTAACTATTGAGTATAAAATCTAAATAATCTATACCCGTTGTGCATTTTAAATAATACTGACTTTTAAGTTGTTGATATTTCGATTGAAATAAGTTTTGTTTATAAACTGCACAACTGTTAAAGCCGTTATT
>NZ_JADQBD010000048.1:0-25089 GCF_017808115.1 Chryseobacterium sp. RR2-3-20
ATAGATCGAATTTCATCGCTTATTTTTTTCTACTGCTACGCAGTTGGATATTAGAATACTAAAATACTCTTTTTTTTCTATTGCGGAATTTGGGTTAAAACTGTTCAGCTTACCTTCATATCTTACCACAAAATAAAGCAGACTTCTGGCAACATCTCCTTTAAATTCATCAATAGGTTCATACACTCTAGATGCATAAGGATAATTGGGAATACCACTATTTCCAATTTTTGAACCATTACTAAAAGTATTATATATAGTAGAATTTGCAATTCCATAAGGATAATTGCTTCTTCTCTGGTTGATATACGCATCCGCCGGAATGATATAAAATATATCGGAATACATGGGATAATTACCATTGAAAGTACTTTGTGGCATCATGTGTTCTCTATTATATCCTGCTCCTTCGGCAGATGCACTAGTGGCTACATTTGCAGAAGTGTACTCATATAAATCTGGTCCATTAGGTATTTCAGAATAAATATCTAATAAAATCGTTGTATTACTTGGTCCATGATCATAATATTTATCCAAATCTGTTTGATTGTAGAAATTAGGCAAGTCACCATAATGCCAATTGACAAACTTATTGGAAATAATTTCATGAAGCTTAGATTTCAAAGCATATCCTGTAAGTCCTGAAGTTCCGTTATAATATCCTGACGGAGCCTGTGCCGATATCATTACCGATAAAAAAAATATAGAAACGAGTGTTTTTTGCATATCATCAAAATTGGACGGCTAAAATAGCTATTAAATCTAATACAACACTATTTTTTAAAATTAATATTATGTTAATAGATCAATTTAATTTACATTGATTTTCAGCATTTTGCAACTAATGAATATGATGAAATAGAAATTTCTTTCTATTTTCAACAATTTAATTATCTTTGGGAAATAACTATATGTAATATGAATACAGAAACGATTAACAACATTAAAATGATAGCAGAAACAGCAAAAGAATTTGCTGAAAAAAATATTAGACCTAATATTATGGAATGGGACGAAAGCCAGACTTTCCCTAAAGAACTTTTCCATCAGTTAGGCGATATGGGCTTTATGGGAATTGTAATTCCTGAGGAATATGGAGGTTCCGGTCTTGGCTATCACGAGTATGTTGCTATTCTTGATGAGATTTCTCAGGTAGATCCTTCAATTGGGCTTTCTGTAGCGGCTCACAATTCACTTTGTACGAATCACATCTACGAATTTGGTAATGAAGATCAGAAAAAGAAATGGCTTCCGCAGTTGGCAACAGGAAAAGTAATTGGAGCTTGGGGATTAACTGAGCACAATACCGGTTCAGACTCAGGAGGAATGTCTACTACTGCCGTAAAAAATGGAGATGAATGGATTATAAATGGAGCTAAAAACTTCATTACACATGCTATTTCAGGAGATATTGCTGTAGTAATGACCAGAACAGGTGAAAAAGGAGCTAAAAATAATTCTACTGCATTCGTTTTAGAAAAAGGAATGGCTGGTTTTACTTCTGGTAAAAAAGAAAATAAATTGGGAATGAGAGCTTCAGAAACGGCTGAACTTATCTTCGACAATGTAAGAGTTCCCGATTCTCATAGATTAGGAGAAGTAGGTGAAGGTTTTAAACAGGCAATGAAAATTTTGGATGGAGGAAGAATTTCTATTGCAGCTCTTAGTTTAGGTACTGCAAGAGGTGCTTATAAAGCTGCTTTAAAATATGCTAAAGAAAGAAAACAGTTCGGAAAATCTATTTCAGACTTTCAGGCGATCAACTTTATGCTTGCAGATATGGCAACTGAAATTGATGCTGCAGAATTATTAATCCAAAGAGCATCCACACTGAAAAATGCAAAACAGAAAATGACAAAAGAAGGTGCAATGGCAAAATTATATGCATCTGAAGCTTGTGTAAGAATTTCCAATAATGCTGTTCAGATTTTCGGAGGTTATGGTTATACCAAAGATTTCCCTGCAGAAAAATTCTACAGAGATTCTAAACTTTGTACCATTGGTGAAGGAACTTCTGAAATCCAAAGATTAGTTATAGGAAGAGATATTACTAAATAATTTTAAATTCTTTACAAAATATAAGGCTCAACACAATATGTTGGGTCTTTTTATTTAGCTTAAATTAATATAGATTTTATTTATCGAAAATCATTTTTTTGATAGATAAAAAACTCTAAATTTGCAGATATAAATAACAATCAAAAAAAATAAAAATTATGTCTTTAGTTGGAAAAAAATTCCCAAATGTTACTGTTGACGCAATGTCTGATATGGGCGACGATTTAAGAATAAATGTATTTGAAGAAGCAACTTCAAAGCAACAAAAAGTTCTTTTATTCTGGTATCCAAAAGATTTTACTTTTGTTTGCCCAACAGAGCTTCACGCTTTTCAGGAAGCTTTACCAGAGTTTGAAAAAAGAAATACAAAAGTAATTGGTGCATCTTGTGATACTAACGAAGTTCATTTTGCATGGTTAAACGTTGCAAAAGACAATGGAGGAATTGAAGGTGTTACTTATCCTTTATTGGCAGATACACACAGACAGTTGGCAAATATTTTGGGAATCGTAGATCAGGATTTCGAATACAATGAAGAGGGTGAAGAAGTTTTCACAGGTTCTAACGTAACTTACAGAGCAACTTACTTAATTGATGAAACCGGAAAAATCTTCCACGAATCTGTAAACGATATGCCTTTGGGTAGAAACGTGAAAGAATATTTAAGATTAATTGATGCCTATACTCACGTTCAGAAATTTGGAGAAGTTTGTCCTGCAAACTGGGAAGAAGGTAAAGATGCTATGAAAGCTGACAGAACTTCTACAGCAGAATATTTAGCTAAAAACTAAGAGAAAATAAATCTGAAAATGAGATAATACAATTCAGAGTTTTTAACATCTGTTATTATCTCATTTTCAATTTAATACATTTTAAAATTTAAAATTATGTATACAGAATTAACAGAAGACACTTTACAGGATATTGTAAAAAGTAATGATAAAGTTGTTGTACAGTACGGAGCAACATGGTGTGGAAACTGTAGAATTATGAAGCCGAAATTCAAAAAACTAGCTTCTGAAAACGAAAGTATTCCTTTTTTGTATGTTGATGCCGAAAAACTTCCGGAAAGCAGAAAACTGGCTAAAGTAGATAATCTGCCTACTTTTGCGATCTTCAAAAACGGTGAATTGCTAAACCAGGTACAATCTAATCAGGCAGAAAGTCTTACCAATTTATTTAACGAATTAGCGTAATGAAATTACCCATCATAAGACAGTTTTATCAAACACAAACTCCCGAAAATCTTGAAAAAACTTTAGAAGTTTTAGAAAGTTTTTCAGAATTCAGAGGAACATCTGAAGAAGATCTTAATGTTGCAGGTGAACTTATCACCAATATCTGTGGAGCATTGGAAGTTCATAATAATGTACAGAATGGAATGAGTGAGAAAGACGCACTTAATTCTTTTGCACAAAAAGTTTTGGGATCTATTGATAGATAAAACTTCCCATCATCATAAAAAATGCAGCTATAAAATATAAGCTGCATTTTTTTATTTTCTAATTTGTCTGATAAATTCTTTCACAGCTTCATCGGGTGTACACCATGAAGTAATGAGCCGAATGGCAGAATATTCTTCATCTACTTTTTGCCAAACATAGAAATCAAACTGATGAGATAAAATATCAATTAGTTCATTGCTTAAAATTGGGAAAATCTGATTGGTGTAAGTATCTGCAAGAAAATGAAATCCCATTTCAGTTAAAGCTTTTTTAATTTTCATTGCCTGTGTTGATTGGCATTTTTTGCAAAGTTGAAATACAGATCATTTTTCATTAATTCCAAAAACTGAATTCCTAAGAGCCTTCCTTTTGCCAATAATGCTCCTTTCTGTTTAATATTAAACCCGAAATTAGGCTACAATTCTTTATTATTGATGATAATGGCTTCACCTAATAAAGCTCCGTTTTTAGTTCTGCTGATATCAAAATTTGAAGCTCCGATGAAAGGTCTAATCGATTTTATACTGATGTCCATCCGCTATTTTTTATCTACAACAATTCTTTCTTTACGATTTGCCAGTTCCCAGGCTGTTGCGAAAATAAGCTGAGTTCTTTTTTGCAGTAAAGGAAAATCTATTTTTTCTACATCATCTGTTGGTTCATGATAATCTTCATGAATTCCGTCAAAGAAAAATGCAACCGGAATATTATGTTTGGCAAAATTGTAATGATCTGAACGGTAATACAGTTTTTCAGGATCATTAGGATCATCATATTTGTAATTCAGTTCAAGATTATTAATCTTGATGTTCGCTTCTTCAATAATGGTTTTCAACTGTGAACTCAACATTTCTGAACCAATTACATACACATAATTTTTGCCTCTATTTTCTGGATCATCCCGACCAATCATATCAATATTAAGATCGGCAACTGTGTTCCCAAGAGGAAAAACAGGATGATCTGAATAATATTCGGAACCGAAAAGCCCATGTTCTTCACCGGTTACATGCAGAAAAAGTATAGATCTTTTGGGGCCATTTCCTGCCTTTTTAGCCGCCTGAAAAGCTTTTGCAATCTGCATAACCGCGACAGTTCCGCTCCCATCATCATCCGCACCGTTATAAACAACATTATTTTGTGTTCCTACATGATCGTAATGGGCAGAAATCACAATAATTTCCTCCGGTTTTTCGCTTCCCTCAATAAAGGCGAGAATATTTTCGGAATCGGGTAAATTAGAACCACCTTTTTGTTGCATATAAGATGCAGGAACTTTCTGATAATAAGATCCCAAAGACTTTGGAAAAGAAATCCCAAGATTTTTGTAAAAACGAATCATATATTCACCTGCTTTTTTCTGTCCGCGACTTCCGGTATCTCGTCCTTCCATTTCATCGGAGGCAATAACGGTTAAATTTTGCTTTAAATCCTCAAGTTTAATTTCTTTAAATGCAGATAAAAAACCTATCTCTTTCGGATGCTGTTTTTCCTTATTTACTTCATTATTAACTTGTGTAGTAACACAGCTCGACAACAAAGAAATGGCTAAAAGCGGAATGAATATTTTTTTCATAGAAATTATTTGAAGTTTTAAAATATTATACTTGAAATTATTATCAGTTAAAAAGAAGAATATTTACAAGTCTATTTTGCTTTAAAATTAACAAAAAAAATCAAATTGTTTTGCAGATATTATTTTTTTATATATTTGATATAAGACTATATGGCAAAAATTTACGAATTTAAAGACTTTACGTTTTTTACTGAAATGTCGGAGTTGGCTTCTAGACATCAAAGTTATGATTTATCGTTAGGACTTCCCGATTTCGAGGTAGATTCTCGGCTGAGAGAGTATCTGAAAGAAGCGGCAGATTTATGTTCGCACCGTTATGAATCTCTTTCTGGAAATGCAATGTTAATTGACGGAATTATTGCTCTGCATTCTAAAAGAAATCATCGTTTAGATTTAAAAAAGGAAGAAATTAATATTGTTCCCTGCTCTACTTTTGCCTTGTTTACAGCTTTAAAATCTATCCTTAATTTTGGAGATGAAGTTATTGTTATTCAGCCGTCTTATTATACTTATGCTCCTTCTATCACAATTAATGGTGGAATTCCTATTTATTATGACCTTGAAGAAGATTTCAGTGTAGATTGGACAAAACTTCGTGATTGTATTTCGGGAAAAACAAAAGCTATTATTGTAAATTCACCACAAAATCCAACGGGTAAAGTCTGGAAAAAGGAAGACTGGGATCATCTTTATGAAATTATAAAGGACGAAGAAATTTATTTGATTTCAGAGGAAATTTACGACATTTACTGTTACGATTCTGTATATCATTACAGTTCTTTTCTTCATCCGGAGCTTAAAAAAAGAACATTCTGTATATTTTCTTTCGGGAAAATGTTTCATGCAACAGGCTGGAAAGTAAGTTATCTTATAGCAGCTGAAAATCTGCTGGAAGAATTCAGAAATTATCAACAATATATTTCTTACAGTACCAATGCTCCGTGCCAATATGCGATTGCCAACTTTTTAAAGATTTTTGAACCTGAAGATAACAGAAAACTGATGCAGGATAAAAGAGATACTTTCAACCATTTGTTGCAATACACCCCTTTGAAAACTGAACAAATCGCAGAAGGTGGTTTTTTCCAAATCGTTAATTTTCGTGAAGTAAATAAAAAAATGACGGATGTTGAATTTTCTAAATGGCTTACTGTAGAAAAGAAAGTATCATGTTTACCACTTTCAGCATTTTATAATTCCAAACAGGATTCTGATTATATAAGATTCAGTTTTGCAAAAAAAGATGATGTCATTATTCAGGCACTTGAGCATTTAAGCAGAAACCTTTAGATAAAGAGAAAAATGACCATCTTAAACACAAAAAAACAGATGAAATTATCCATCTGTTTTTCTATTTTATTTTGAAAATTCAGAGACTATCCTCCAAATTTATCCGAATAATCTTTTTTAGATGCTTCAATTACCTTTTTAGCATGATCTGCACCGTAAATTTCCTGAATTCTGCATTTTGCAGGCTCATCCGGTAAATTTTTATAGGTTAAGAAATAGTGCATCAATCTGTTTACTTCAGCCTTTGGTATTTCTGAAATATCTCTGAACTGTCCGAAAACATGATCGTTTACCAATACAGCAACAATTTTATCGTCTGCTTCACCACCATCAATCATCTTGAATCCACCAATTGGGATAGCTTCCAATAAAACACCTCCAGTAATGTTATGAGAACTCAAAACACAAATATCCAAAGGATCGTGATCTCCGGTAGTAACATCTGTTGCACCGCTTTCTACAGCAAGTTTCATTACTTCGGTATCGCAATATGTTTTAGGTACAAAACCGTATAATGCAGGGATGATATTAGAAAATTTCTGAGGTCTGTCTATTTTTAGATAACCTGTTGTTTTATCTATTTCATATTTAATAGTGTCTGAAGGAACAATTTCCACAAAAACATTCACAACGTTTGGCGAATCTTCTCCCGCAGAAATTCCGTGCCATGGATGGGCTTTAAAATTTGGAATCATGATTTTTTTATTTATTTTTCAATTAAGCAATGATTATAATTTCCCTTCTTAAATCTTCAATGGTAGCACCAATAAAATCGTTTTCATTCATGTAATTCATAATGAAAACAGTTTTAAATTCATTAAGATCGGGATTGTTATTTAAACTTGTATACGTTTTGTGCAATAAGTCTATAATGGCATTTTTAGAATCTACAATATTCTGCCAAGAATTTTTGGTAATGTACAACTGCTGCGATGCATTATATTCGAATTCTTCGTTGATGGTTTTCTCTGTAAGAAAAATGAATTCGTGCACTGCAAGATCTTTATCGAACTTCAAAATAAGATTGGAAGGTTTTATTCTTTCCAGAAAAAGAGTCATTCTTTCGTAAGAATGGGTTTTGTTTTCGGAGTTAGATTTTATAGAAAGCAGTTTTAGCTCCTGATTTTTTAAATTAATATAGTTATGCACAAACTGTCGCAGCAAAACCAAAAAAGGAATTGCAATAACGAGTGTAGCAGCATACGGAAGATAATCTGAAAAGTTTACCATAATTTAAGGACGCAAAATTAATAATAAAATATGTTTTCAGAATGCTTTTTCGGATAAATCTTTTTCAGAGTGAAATATATAAATTTTGAAGACATATTAATGATTATAAAAATCTAATTCAATTTTTTAAACTTCAAACAGGGCAGGTCTTTGGGTAACTTCATGATAGCATATACTTTGCTCATCAAAATAATGATAAACAAGGCTTTTTCTTGTTCTGCTTTTATCAATATGTGGTTCGCCACCATGCAAAATATTGGCATGCCATATTAAAAGATCTCCTTTTTTTGCTCGGAAAACTTCTTTTTTAAGATCTAATTCTTTTACTTTTCCCTCCAAAAACTCTTCATAAGCCTTATAGCTTTTTTTACCAATTTTCAGGAAACTTCCTTCATTATCGTAATCGGAATTCAGGAAATAAGGAAGTTTATGGCTTTTAGGAATATAATGTAATGCGCCATTGCTTTCGTCTACATCTTCTAACGCGATCCAAACTCCGAGTAAACCGCCCAAAGGATAAGTAGTCATGTGAATGCTGTCTGAATGCGTTTTCTGCTGACTTCCATTAATAAAATTAATGCTCTGAAAAAGTTTGGCATCTCCATCCATTAAAACCGATAAAAATTCTAAAAGTTTTGGGTCTGTTCCTATTTTTTTCAATATTTCTGAATGATGAATGACAAACATCAGTTTTCCAGCATAACGGAATTGTATCGTTCCGTCTTTTAAAAGTCGGTCTATTTCGCTATTTATGTTATCTACCATTTCAGAACTCAGATAATTCTTTAGGATAAGATAGCCATTTTCATCGAAACCTTGTGCACTGATCTGATTTTCTTGGCTTAAATTTTTGTAAAATTCAGTATTAAAAAGTTTCTGAGCATTAAACTGTCTTTCTTTTTCGGGAAGATGTGCAAAATCTTTGCTCGAAATGCTCGAAAAATAACTTTTGTTAATCCCAAATTTTCTGTAAAGCGGAATATTATGTTTGAGTTTTTTCTTATTGAAAAAGTTATAAATAACGTATGGAAGCTTGTAATTACGGATTTTCTTTAGCATTACGTAAATGGTTCATAAAACAGTTATAAATGTAGGGAATAATATTTAAAATGCTGTTTAACCAACTATTAAATTAAGATTTCATGATAAATTTCAAGCTAAGCATTTTTTTGATAAGATCTTTTTTGGAATAGCTGATGGAAGGATAAGGACGAAGTTCTGGCCGGAATCCACGAAAAAATTCTTCAACATTAGGAATTTCTCCTCCTTCAAAATCAAAAATACGTTGGCTGATATTTTCTTGTATGCTATGATCTATTAATGTGGAAGCTCCCGAAACTTTTACAAAATCTTTATTGTTAAAAGTGCCTAAAAGTGCAACCGTACAATCATCAATATAAGTAATAATTACATTAATTACTTTTTCTTTCAAAAAAAATGCAGATATTTCTATACAGCCATTAATATCCATTTTCTTAAAAATATTCATGAAAGAGGCAACATCAGCTTCTTTGCTGGCTCCCAAAAAATTTTCTCTGATAAAATTTTCCACTTCAATAAAATTCACCTTTCTGATTTCAGAATTTTTAACAACTTCATCATCCAGACGAAGTTTTCTCTTTCTTTTCGGAGAGTACTGCGAAAATACCGTTTTATAATCTTTAGGAATAATGAGGAAGTTTTTTTTGGTCGTAAGAGAAGTTTTAAATTGGTTAAACTCATTAAAATTATAAATCCTGATCAGATAATTTTGAGTTAAATATTTCAGAAAAGCCTCATTAATTTCAATATGATCTTGTTTTGAAAATATTCCTAACTGTTGACAAAGCATTGGGTTATGAACTATTTTCTTTCCCATTTTTTGTACAAACGGAACCGGCATTACCGCTTCATAATCGTTGTAAATCAGGAGTTCCCAATGTTTATCTGAAGTAATATCTAAGAATAATTTTGTTGCAGAATACTTGCGTTGAACAGAGTTTTCGAGACAATTGGAATATTTTTCAAAATCAATTTCGTGGTACTGTAATCTTCTAATCATAATAAACCTTCATCGGCAAAGCTAAGATAAGAGTTTTGAGTAATAATTAAATGATCCAAAAGCTGAATATTCATCAGGTTTCCTGCATCTTTTATTTTTTTGGTAATACTAATATCTTCAGCACTTGGTTTTTTATTTCCGGAAGGATGATTGTGAGCAATAATAAGACCTGTAGAAAAATGTTCTAAAGCAGTTTTAAACAAAATTCTAACATCTACAATAGACTGGCTTATTCCGCCTTGGGTTAATTGCGAAAAGTGAATTACTTTATTGCTTTGGTTTAAGAAAACTGCCCAAAATTCTTCTGTTCTGAGATCTGAAAGATGTATTTTCAAAATATCATAAGCATCTTTACTGCAAGAAATTTGTGGCTTCTCTGGAATTTCTTGTGCAGACCGTCTTCTGCCAATTTCTAAAGCAGTGGCGATAGAAATAGCTTTTACTTCTCCCACTCCTTTAAACTTCATTAAATCTTTTATGGTAAGAAGACTCAACTGATGCCAATTGTTATTCACAGAATTCAGAATTGTTCTTGCTAGTTCCACAGCGGATTCTTCCCTACTGCCACTTCCCATAATGATGGCTAAAAGTTCTGAATCTGAAAGAGAATTTTTACCTTTCAGGAGGAACTTTTCTCTGGGACGGTCGTCTTCAGCTAAAAATTTTATAGACATCTTATTTGTGTTTTCTTTCACACAAATGTAATAAAAAGCTTAAGAACTTAAGAAGAGATGCTATTCGATAATCATTCCGTCTTTCATCACTAATTTGCGGTCGGTAATTTCTGCCAACTGCGGGTTGTGGGTTACAATTACGAAAGTTTGGTTGTATTTATCTCTCAAATCAAAAAATAGACGATGAAGATCATCCGCATTTTTTGAGTCTAAATTTCCGGTAGGTTCGTCTGCGTAAATAATTTTTGGTGAATTAATTAAAGCTCTTGCAACTGCAACTCTCTGTGCTTCACCTCCGGAAAGCTGATTGGGCTTATGATTAATTCTGTGGGCAATTTTTAGATCTTCGAAAAGCTGTTGTGCTTTTTCCATCGCATCTTTTTCGTTGCTCCCGGCAATTTTTGTAGGAAGCAAAACATTTTCTAAAGCAGTAAATTCTGGCAATAACTGATGAAACTGAAAAACAAAACCAATATTTTGATTTCTGAATTTTGAAATCTGTTTATCATTCATATTGATGAAAGACTCACCATTCAGGGTAATTTCTGTGCCGTAATTTTTAGGGTTAGACGCGCTGTCTAATGTTCCTAAAATCTGAAGAAGAGTAGATTTTCCTGCTCCGGATTCTCCCACAATAGAAATTACTTCGCCTGTTTTAATATGGATATTAACACCTTTCAATACCTCCAGATCTCCATAAAATTTATGAATATTAGTCGCTTTAATCATGCTTCAAAAATAGTGAAAATTTTTACTTTCTATAACGAACTTTTTTTCGTTTTGCTAAGATCCTTCCTTTTTAATGAGAATTCTAAATGTTGTCCCTTTGCCAATTTCGGTCTGAGAAATTTTAATATCTCCGTTGTGATATTCCTGCACTACTCTTTTGGCTAAACTTAAGCCTAATCCCCAACCTCGTTTTTTGGTAGAATAACCCGGTTTAAAAGCATTATTTGCCTGAGATTTTGTCATTCCGCTGCCGCTGTCTTTTACTTCAACCAAAATATTTTTATTCCGTTCGAAAACAGACATTTGTAAAGTACCTTCACCTTTCATGGCATCTACAGCATTTTTTACCAAATTTTCAATTACCCAGCTCATTAAAATTTTATTGTGCGGAACCAAAATTTTGTAGGTAGGAATCTGTAACGTAAAATCTATTTTTTTTGAAATTCTTGTTCTGAGATAATCAAAATTATCCTGAATGGTTTTATTAAAATCAAGATCATTCAGTTCAGGAACAGATCCTATTTTAGAAAATCTTTCGGATATTGTTCTCAGACGTTCGATGTCTTTTTCGATTTCTACAACGCCTTCAGAATCAGGATTTTCAAGTTTCATAATTTCCATCCATCCGATCATCGAAGAAAGCGGCGTTCCTATTTGGTGTGCAGTTTCTTTGGCTAAACCCGCCCAAAGATAACCTTCGTCTGTCTTTTTTACTGTTCTTAAAAACCAAAAAGAAAACAGAAAATAACTCAAAACAAATAATCCTAACAGATATGGAGAATATTGCAGATAATTGAGAACTTTTGAGTTATCGTAATAAACAAACTGATCGTTTCCTCCCTGTACTTTTATTTCGATGGCAGGATATTTTTTTTCCATTTTTTTTGCGAGTTCTACCACATCTTTCGTTTCTGTTTTAAAATCTTTCGGAAGATTTTTAAACTCTATAACCTGATCGTTCTTATCCAGAATAATTACGGGAATTGTGGTATTAGAACTGTAAATATTAAGCAATAATCCCTGAACTTCCAAACTTGGTGTAACGGCATCCTGCTGAAATTTAATCGCATTTACCAAAATATCTACCCTTTTTATTTCTTCTTTTTTAAGATAATTAATAACCAAGGTAGACGAAATAACGATAGAGATAACCACTAAAGTCATCATTGCAAAAATAAACCAGTTATTGAATCTGGCAAAAATAGACCGTTTTTTCAATGTATTTATTTTAAAACACTTAGAATTTTCTGCAATTCTGTACTTCCGCTTCCCTGATAGTTATTGATGATGGCAGAATATACATATTTTTTTCCATCTTTTGCGGTGTGATAGCCTGCATAAGATTTTATATCTCTCATGGTTCCGCTTTTCATTTTCATTCCGTTATCCTGTGTGGGAAATCCTTCGTAATAACTGGAAAACCAAGGCTGTTTTTTGGCATATAGTAAAGCTTGAACTTCAGCTTTTGCAGAAACATAATTTTGAGGTGAAAGTCCGCTCCCATCAGCAAAATTAATCATATTAGAGTTGATCCCTTTTGATGTCCAAAACTCTTTTAAATACGCTACACCGCTTTTGAAGCTTGAATTTTGTTTTTTTTCTTTTCCCAATGTTTTTATAAGTGCTTCTCCATATAAATTCACACTTTTTCTCAAAAACCAATAGACAATTTTATCTAATGTTGGAGATTCATAATGGAGGATAACTTTATTTTTTGAAATACTGAATGGAGATTTACCTTCAATTTCTAGTTGTGAATTGGTAACAACTTTACCGGAAATTTCAATGTTCGATTCTTTCAACCATTTTATAGCTTCTACACCTAACTGTAAAGGAGGATTTGGAACAGCTCCGGAAACTGTCGTTATTTTTCCGGAAGGTAAATTTCCGTTGATTAAAGCTACATCAGAATGAGGCGAAGTAAAAATTAAACTTTGGTCTGAATTTCCACTTGCTTTAAGATCATTCAGCCATTGTACACCTTCTAAAGGATAAGAAAAGCTTTTAAAATCGGTTCCGCTGATATTGATGTCGAATTGGTTTTCTCTCCAGTTAATTCCCCAAATCCCTGCTCCATAATAATTCCCCAAATCATCCCACGGCCAGCCTCCGGGAATTGTCTGATGATCAAAATAAGAATCATCAATAATTAAATCGCCAGAAATTTTTGTAATTCCGGATTTTTTTAAAGCTTCTAAAAATTTTTGCTTGAAATTTTCAGGTTTGAAACCTTCATACCGCCAACTTCCCAATGTAGGATCACCATTAGAAGAAATAAATAAATTTCCGTTCAAATTTCCACTAGAAATTGTACCTGAATAAGAAGCGGTTGTTTGGTAGGTGTAATTTTTTCCTAAAGTTTCTAAAGCAGCTGCTGCAGTAAAAATTTTCTGTGTTGAAGCAGTGGATAGTCCTTTATTTCCGTTATATTCATAAATTAGCTGACCATTTTCATCTGCAACGTACAAAGAAATATTAGATGAAACCGCCAAAGGAGAATTCATGAGATTTTTGGTCGCAGTATCCAGTTTCTGCGAAATATTTTGTGCAAAAACTATTTGCGTAGAAAAAACTGATATCGCGATTATTTTTTTCATTCTTAATAAAAATTTAAAATTCAAAGTCGATTTTATTTACAATGATGAATTGGTTATAATCTGCTTCCCGCTTCAATTTCGTAAGGTTCTTTTCCTTGCTCAAAAATTCTTGTAGATTCGCTTCCTTCCACGGTTATTGTGCTTCCTATTCTGCGAATCCAGTTTCCTTCCCGAAGACCAATTACTTTAGTATTATTCTGGGTTAAAAATTCTTTAATTCTCGTTTCTCTGGTTTCTCCATTATGCTTAAGATCGGGATTTGGATCTAAATAATGCGGATTAATATTGAACGGAACCAATCCCATACAATCGAAACTTGGCGGATAAACAATTGGCATATCGTTGGTCGTTTTCATATTCTGTCCGCCAATATTACTTCCTGCGCTGCACCCCAAGTACGCTTTTCCTTTTTCTACATTTTGTTTCAGAACAGACATCAGATTTTCTTCGTGTAAAGTTTTTACAAGTAAAAAAGTGTTTCCGCCGCCTGTAAAATATCCTTTTGCCGAGTGTAAAGCTTCAGTCTTATCTTTAAATTCGTGCAGCCCTTTTACAGAGATATTTATTGTTTTGAAGAATGATTTTGCTTTTTCTGTATATTCTTCATGAGAAATCCCTCCTGGTCTTGCAAACGGAATAAAAATAATTTCGCCTATTCCTTTATATAATTCTATTAATTCTGTTTTTAAATACTCAAGATATTCCCCTCCAAAAAGCGTTGAAGTTGAAGCCAATATAATATTCATGGTGTAATTGCTGTTAATATATTTCAGATAAAAACAAAGATAATTAAAACTAATCATTTTCCTATCAAACCACTAATTACAAAGTATTCATTATATTTGCGGGAATAAATCTATAAATCGAATGAAATTTTTTATTGACACTGCGAATTTAGAGCAGATTAAAGAAGCTAAAGACTTGGGAATTTTGGATGGTGTAACCACAAATCCGTCTTTGATGGCAAAAGAAGGAATTCAGGGTGCCGAAGCAATTAAAAACCACTATAAAGCAATCTGCGAAATCGTAGACGGAGATATATCTGCAGAGGTACTTTCTACTACTTACGAAGAAATGATTAAAGAAGGAGATGAGCTTGCTGCGATTCATCCTAATATCGTTGTTAAAATCCCGATGATTAAAGATGGTATTAAAGCTTTAAAATATTTTTCGGATAAAGGAATTAAAACAAACTGTACTTTAATTTTCTCTCCGGGACAAGCTTTATTGGCTGCAAAAGCTGGAGCAACGTATGTATCTCCGTTTTTAGGAAGATTAGATGATATTTGTACAGATGGTCTTAATTTAATTCAGGAAATCAGATTAATTTTTGATAATTATATGTATGAAACTGAGATTTTAGCTGCATCTATCCGTCATTCTATGCACATTATCGACTGTGCTAAAATTGGTGCAGATGTAATTACTTCTCCTCTTCCTCCAATCTTGAGCTTGTTGAAGCATCCTTTAACAGACAGCGGATTGGCTCAGTTTGTAGCAGATTCTCAGAAATTAGCTTAAGAATAAGCATTTAACAATAAAAAAATCCCGAAATATTTAGAAATATTTCGGGATTTGTATTTTAGTATATTTTTACCATTGAGAACTTCTCCGTCTTTTTTCTATCATATGATCCACCGAAAACCTTCCGGCTCCAAATGAGACAATCATTAAATAAACGGATAAATACAATAAGCTTAATTCTCTTTTATCAAAACCGTCAGAGCCATGTACAACAAATGCTGCAATAATCATGGTAAATATTAAAAACCCGGTTGCTATTCTTGTAAACAAGCCCAAAATTATAAAAATTGAACAGACAAATTCGGCAAAAACCGTCAATACCAAACTCACTTTTGTCCCTAATCCTAAGAAATCGAAAAATTGAATTTCACCGCCTTCTATTAATTGTTGAAGTTTCGGAAATCCGTGAGAAATCATAGCGAATCCTACAAATAACCTAACCACGAAAATAACAATATCCCAAAGCAAAGGATTGGTTTTTGAGTTTAAATAGCTCATTGAATAAAAAATTTACATAAAGGTAATAAAAATCTTTATTATAAAGGAAATCGGCTATCAATTTGTTTATCTGTATCCGAAGTTTTTAAGATCACGATCGTTTTTTCTCCAGTCTTTTTTCACTTTTACGAAAAGGTTAAGATGGATTTTTTTTGCAAAAAACTTTTCCAGATCTATTCTAGCTTCAGTACCTACTTTTTTAATAGCTTCCCCTTTATGCCCAATTAAAATTCCTTTTTGGGTATCTCTTTCCACATAAATAATAGAATCTATAAAAATAATCCCCTCTTTTTCTTTAAACATTTCCGTTACTACTTCAACAGAATAAGGTATTTCTTTATCATAATTCAAAAGAATTTTTTCTCTAATAGCTTCGTTTACAAAAAACCTTTCAGGCTTATCCGTATACATATCTTTATCGTAATATGGCGGATTTTCTGGTAACATAGACTTCAATTTTGGAAGAATAACGTCTGTATTGAAGGCATTGAGTGCAGAAATAGGAAGAATTTCAGCTTTTGGAATTCTTTCGTGCCAATCGGATACCAGTTTTTCTAAACCTTCCTGATTGGTTTGGTCTACTTTATTCAGTAACAAAAGTACCGGTACCGGAATTTTATTAAGTTTATCTATTAAGAACTCCGAAGGTTCGGCTTTATCGGTAACATCTACGATAAAAAGAAAAACATCAGCATCCTGCAAAGAATCTTTTACAAAATCCATCATTTTTTCCTGAAGACCGTATTTAGGATCTAAAACTCCCGGCGTATCCGAGAATACAATCTGTAAGTCTTCTTCATTATAAATTCCGAAAATTCTATGTCTGGTAGTTTGGGCTTTTTGGGTAACAATAGCCAGCTTCTCTCCCATCAGCTGATTAAGAAGAGTAGATTTTCCGGCATTTGGTTTTCCAACAATATTTACAAATCCTGCTTTGTGCATTTATTTTGTTTAAATTTTAATGTTCTGTTTTTTAAGTTTTGCAAAGTTACTAAAACAAAAATAGACAATCTTCATAGTTCAATTTAAAAGCTTTATTTTTGAGCTTTAAAATCAGAAATAAATACTATGAACTGGATTATTTTAATTATTGCAGGATTATTTGAAGTAGCTTTTGCATCTTGCCTCGGAAAAGTAAAGGAAACCAACGGAAATGAAATGTATTGGTGGTTTGCAGGGTTTTTAGCTTGTTTAACCGTTTCTATGCTTTTACTGATTAAAGCAACAGAAACTTTACCAATAGGAACAGCGTATGCGGTATGGACAGGAATTGGAGCCGTAGGAACTGCATTAGTAGGAATTTTTGTATTTAAAAATCCGGCAAGTTTTTGGAGAGTATTTTTTATTTGTACTTTAATTGGTTCTGTAATTGGTTTAAAAGCTGTTTCTCACTAACTTATCAATTAAAATATAATTAATAAACTAAAACGGCTTCAAAAAATGAAGCCGTTTTTTATTTTTTTTGTACAATCGGTAGAATTTCGTTTTTTCTTAATCCGTATTTCTTAATTTCCTCATCGGTAAATTTTTGAGAATAAAAATTGACTTCAGTACTGAAACCCGCAGATTTTAAACGGTCAAAATAATCCATTCCATACCAACGGACATGATCGTACTGTCCGAAGTGCTTTTGTCTTTCTTTTGGATCTGTAATTGTAAAATCTTCATACGTTTTTTGCAGAGAATTTTTCATCGGAACCTGTAATATTCCCCAGCCTCCAGGCTTCATTACCCGATAAAGCTCTTTCATGGCTTTAGAATCGTCTTGAATATGCTCTAAAACGTGGTTGCAGAATACTACATCAAAACTATCGTCCGGGAAAGGAAGATTTAGTATATCTGCTTTAACATCAACAATTGGAGAATACAAATCTGCAGAAATATAATTAAGATTGCTCATTTTTTTAAACTTTCTTAAAAACTCCTGCTCTGGAGCAATATGAAGAACTTTATAATTTTTTATAAAAAAATCTGTTTCATTCTGAAGATAAAGCCACATTTGTCGGTGTCTTTCCAGACTTAAAGTTCCTGGTGATAATGCATTTTCTCGCTGATTTCCATATCCGTAAGGAAGAAATTTCCGGTAAGATTTCCCATCAATAGGATCAAAAAACTGATTTCCTTTGAAAAACTGATAAATAAGTGGACGCGCCCAAACACTCATCTGGATAAGTGCCGGTCTCGGAATTTTATTAAGCAAAAACTTAGTAAGCTTTTTCATTTAAAAGTCTAATTGAAAAGCTTTTTCTTCATCGGTTACTATTCCCAAAGCATCATAAATATACTGAAATGTAGAAAGCAATACAGGTTTACCATTAATTACGGCTACATCATGTTCAAAATGTGCAGAAGGCTGGTTATCTAAGGTAGTAACCGTCCATCCATCATTATGGAACTTCACTTTTTCTGTTCCCAAATTAATCATGGGTTCAATAGCAATTGTTAAACCGTCTTTTATTACTTTTCCACTTCCCTGTCTTCCATAATTAGGTACTTGAGGATCCTCATGCATTTTTCTCCCAACACCATGACCAACCAATTCTCTTACAACACCATAACCCTCTTTTTCACAGTGATTTTGAATAGCAAACGAAATATCTCCAATTCTCTTTCCTCTTACACACTGCTCAATTCCTTTATAAAGAGATTCTTTAGCAACTTTCAATAATTTTTTGGTTTCAGGTTTCACCTCACCAATTTCGAAAGTATATGCATGATCTCCTACAAAACCATTAAGAATTGCACCACAATCTACGGAAAGAACATCGCCTTCTTTTATTTCCTCATTACTCGGAAAACCATGTACTACCTGCTCATTTGGGGAAATGCATAATGAATATGGAAAACCTCCATATCCTAAAAATGCGGGTTCTGCTCCATGATCTTTAATAAAATCGTGTGCTAGTTTATCTAAATATAAAGTAGTAACTCCCGGTTTGATTTCTTTAGCCAACATTCCTAATGTTCTGGAAACCAAGCGTGCACTTTCTTTCATCAGACGAAGTTCGTCTATATTTTTAAGTTGAATCATTGTTTTAATTTGCCAATGTATTAGTTACATCAATGTAACAATTTAAAAGTTTAATAATGTAACAATTATCATTGGTAAATTGCTACATTACTATATTGTTATATTAGTTATTCTACCAGAATAATCCTTTTTTCTTTTCTTTTTTAAGCTTTGAATAAGCTAAAACCTCTCTCCCTTCCACACGGAATTCAATTCTTTCTTTGATGATGTTATAAATCTCTCCCCATCCCGGAAAACCACCGATGTTTCTGTCATCTATAAACCAATCTGCATCTAGTTTTCTGGATTGTTTTTCAGAATCAAAAACTTCTCCTTCAAAACTTGAATTTACAGCATAAAATTCTAATCCGTTTTGTCTGCAGAATTCTACAGCTTCATCTAATGTTTTACCGTGTCTGTAAGTCCAAAGTATGAGTCTATAACCTTCTGACTGTAATTTTTTGAGGGTTTCAAAAGCAAATATTTTAGCTTTTCCGATGGCTGGATATGCATCATCTACAATCGTTCCATCAAAATCCACAGCTATTTTTTTATTTTGTAACATTTTTGCGTTTTAAACTTTGCAAAGATAAGAAATAAATAAAAGAGTGCCGAAAAACTATCGGCACTCTCTTTTATAATTTAATGTTAAAAATAGTTTAGTTTTTCACCCAACTAAATTCAAACTGCAAATCTGGAGTAGAAAGTCTGTCTGTAATTTTCTGCAATCTTGATGGAAGTTTCATAAGGTATTCCTGAGCTTTTTCTGCTTTTTCTGTAAGCCCTTTAATATGCTCTATTTTCCATTCGTCCAGAAGATCTTTCATGATGTTGATGTAATCTTGTCCGGTGTAAACCATGCATCTTTGTGCAGCATCCGAAAAATGTCCCCAAAGTTCTCCCGCTTTCTGGCCAGACTGTCTCATCATGTGTGCAGGCATTACTATTTTTTTTCTCATCATGTCCTCAAATGCCAAAATCATTTCTGATGGGTCTAATTCTAGAATTTTAGTGACAAAATGCTTATATGCTTTTGCGTGTCTAGCTTCGTCTGCAGCAATAACACCGCACATTTTTGCAAGTTTCCCGTTACCGGACTGTTTTGCCAAAGTACCAACCCTTCTGTGAGAAATATTAGTTGCTGTTTCCTGAAAACTTGTGTAGACAAAGTTTCTGTACGGATCCATACTTGTTCCAAGATCAAAACCGTCGCTAATAAGGTATTGTGTAGTAATTTCAACTTCACGCATATTAACTCTACCGCAGAGATAAAGATATTTATTCAATAAATCTCCGTGTCTGTTTTCTTCAGCTGTCCAAGATCTAACCCAGTTTGCCCAACCTACTTTTTCTTCCTGATTTACTCCGTCTACTCCCATTAGCCAAGATTCGTAAGAAGGCAAAGCTTCCTCCGTAATACAGTCGCCAATGAGTGTTACAAACAAATCGTAAGGCATCTCTCGTGCAAAAGTCTGAATTTCTTCTAAATCGTATTTAAAACTTTCGCTGGATGGATCCGGTAAAAAATCTGAAGGTTGCCATATTTTTTCAATTGGAGTCAAAAAATTCTCAAGAAAAGAACTCACTTCCTTTTCCAAAATACCCATTACCTCTTTTCTTACCAGCTTATTGTACATCTAAAAATAAAATTATTAATTAACAAAGATATGATTTATTTATTATTCAAAGCATACTATTGTATGTATCTCATATTATCTCTGATATAAATCATAAAAAAAACAGCGCTTCTACTGAATAACGCTGTTTTTGAATTTTTATTTTAAAAAATTTAGGAAACTAATATATTTCCTGTCATTACTGCAGGAATTTCCACTCCCATCACAGATAGAATTGTAGGGGCAACATCCCCTAATTTACCTGGTTTTAAATTCCATGATTTATCTTTATCCATTACAATAAAAGGCACCAAGTTGGTAGAATGCTGAGTGTTTGGAGATCCGTCTTCATTAATCATTACATCAGAATTACCATGATCGGCTAAAATAAAAACAGCATAATTGTGTTCGTACGCCATAGTTGCAACTTTTTGAATACATTGGTCTACCGTTTCTGCTGCTTTTACTGCAGCTTCAAAAACGCCTGTGTGTCCTACCATATCTGTATTTGCAAAATTTAAGCAAACGAAATCTGCAGTTTCATTTTCCAATTCGGGTAAAATTGCATTGGTAATATCGTATGCAGACATTTCTGGTTTTAAATCGTAAGTAGGAACGTCTTTCGGACTCGGGCACAATAATCTTTTCTCACCGTGAAACTCTTCTTCTCTTCCTCCTGAAAAGAAAAATGTAACGTGCGGATATTTTTCGGTTTCAGCAATTCTTATTTGTGTTCTTCCGTTTCTTTCCAAAATTTCACCCATTGTTTCTTTTAGAACTTCTTCATCAAAAACAACATTTACATTTTGGTAAGTTTTATCGTAATTGGTAAGCGTAATATAATGCAGGTCTAATTTGTGCATAGAATATTCCGGCATATCGTGTTGGCAAAGCACTTCTGTAATTTCTCTACCTCTGTCTGTACGGAAGTTGAAGCAGATAACCACATCTTTATCCGTAATTTTTGCTACAGGAACTACATTACCCATCTGAGTAGTTTTAACCAAAATTATAGGCTTAATAAATTCGTCGGTAATATTTTCTTCATACGAAGATTTAATGGCTGATAAAGCATCTGTAGTCTGTAATCCTACTCCTTCTACCATTGCATCGTAAGCAAGTTTTACGCGTTCCCATCTTCTATCTCTGTCCATAGCGTAATATCTACCAATGATGGAAGCTAACTTACCCGTAGTTTGGCTCATGTGATTCTGCAATTCTTCAACAAAACCCAATCCGGAATGCGGATCGCAATCTCTCCCGTCTGTAAATGCGTGTACATAAACGTTTTCCTTTAAACCAAAATCGTTCGCAGCCGATAATAAACCTTTTAAATGATTGATATGAGAATGAACACCGCCATTAGAAACTAAACCTATAAAATGAATATTTTTATTTTCGAGTTTTGCATATGCGAATGCATCCTGAATTACTTTTTCGTGGCCTAAAGTTCCGTTTTCAACAGCCATGTTGAGTTTTACCAAATTCTGATAAACGACCCTACCTGCACCCAAATTCATATGCCCCACTTCAGAGTTCCCCATTTGTCCCGCAGGAAGCCCAACTGCTAAACCGCTTGCTTCCAGAGTAGTATGAGGAAATTTTTGTAAACAACTATCTATGAATGGCGTATTTGCCTGTGCTAAGGCAGAAACATTTGGATTTTTTCCTAAACCCCATCCATCAAGTATTGCTAATATTGCTTTTTTAGACATTTTCTAATTTTTTAACAAACAAATTTATTGATTTTATGATGAATTACAGCATTTGAAAGTTTTAATTTTGATGATAAACAAGATTTATTTAAGATATAATTTTTCATTAATTTTCATCTATTTGCCAAATATGAGGCAAATAAAAATTTAGAAATAATCTGTCACATTATTAATTATTTTTAATTTTGTTGTATGGATTTAAGAGATCAATTAAAAAACCTTTTTCCTGAACATGAAGAGCAGGATTTTGAAATGCCTCGGGAAGAATTTAAGCAGAAAGAACCTTTGGTTTGCAAATTTGAAAAAAAAGGCAGAAACGGAAAACCTGTAACGATTGTTGAAGGTTGGGAAGGCAATGATGAAGATTTAAAAAAAATATCTAAAAAAATTAAAACAACATTAGGAATAGGTGGCTCCGAGAAAGATGGCACAATTATTATCCAAGGCGATAACCGTGACAAAATAATGACTTTTCTTAAAGATATGGGTTATAAAACCAAAAGAGTTGGCGGTTAGTTAATAATGAACTTACTTTAAAAAAAAATTGCCGTCATCAAAGAAAATGACGACAGCAACAGAGAAAGTAAAAATAATAATTGCAAAACTATACATCATTTATTACACGAATTTTAATGATAAATGAATTTATAGTTATCTTTAAAAAAGTTTAATTAAAACTAAATTCTTATCTTAACGCCCCCATTTTTAATAAAAAAAATTATGCTTAATAAATTGGCCGCTTCAGAGTTGGTTCTGAACGATGATGGTAGTGTTTATCACCTTAATCTTCTTCCTAAAGATATTGCAGATAAAATAATATTGGTTGGTGATCCCGACAGAGTTCCGAAAGTTTCAAAATACTTCGATAAAGTAGAAATTAAAAAGAACAAAAGAGAGTTTTATACGCATACTGGGACTTTGCGAGGTGAAAGAATTTCGGTAATGTCTACCGGAATTGGTACCGAAAACATCGATATCGTAATGAACGAACTTGATGCTTTGGTAAATATCGATTTAAAAAATAAAGAATTTAAGAGCAGTCATCATTCGCTCAGCCTTTTCAGAATGGGAACTTGCGGAAGTGTAAATCCCGATATAAAGGTTGACAATATGCTTGTTACCCAAAATGTTGTCGGCTTAGACGGATTAATGAACTTTTATCAGGATTATCAATTTGAAAACGATTTCTCCAAAAAGTTTTTAGATCAGTTTCCTTATGAAAAGGTAAAATCTATGCTTTATTTTTCGGAATGGTCTGAAGAATTGAGTTCTTTATATAGCGATGCGGCTTATCATGGTAATACGGCAACTTTTCCCGGTTTTTATGCTCCTCAAGGAAGACAACTTCGTTTGAAAGCTTTGGATGATAAGTTTCTAGAAACTTTAAATGAACTGGGAATTACCAATTTTGAAATGGAAACTTCTGCAATTTATGCGTTTTCAAAATTATTAGGACATAAAGCAATAACGGTAAATAATGTTATTGCCAACAGACGACGTGGCGAATTTTCTGCAGACCATCATGCTTCAGAAAAAAATCTGATTGAATGGGTTTTAGATAGAATAATTAAATAAATTAAAAAAAGGATTTCAAATTTTGAAATCCTTTTTTTAAAATTCGTTGATTGTTACATAAAAATGTCCTGAATATAAACTCGCTGGTGAATTTGAAATATTGGTTAGATTAATTACAGCATCTGCTGTAGAATTAACTCTTGCATTAGACATAGCAAAAGTTGTACCTAGAAAATTACCATCGGGTGTAACTGTTATTGTCGCTTTTGTGGAAGACAACAATCCTGCTGGAATTGTAATACTTAATGTAGTTGTTTGTCCAGCACCCAAATTATTTATTGATATAGAAGGATATACATCAAAACTGATAAGATTTTTCTGCAAAGTACCCTTTTCTCCCAGTTTATATTGTCCATTTACATCCAACTTTGCTGATGTATTAGGTGTACTGGTACCAATTCCAACGTTTGCATAATTATTGCCTAAAACAATAGCGTTAGACTGCGAAGTAGAAGCACCATATCCAATAGCTGTTGAATTTTGTCCAGTAGCTGAACTTTGATTTCCAATAGCTGTTGAATTTTGATTATTGGTAATAGAATTTATTCCAATAGCAGTTTCACCGGAAGAATTTGTCTTAGAATTATATCCTATTGCTATCGATTGATATCCTGCAGCTTCCGAATTTTCTCCAATTGCGGTTGCATCATTAGAAGTCACCTTTGCATTATATCCAATTGCGGTTGCTTGATATGCTGCATTAGCCCCATTTCCAATTGCGGTTGCATTTTGTGCGGCTGTGGAAGAAGTTCCTAAAGCAACAGAATTATTAACACCCAAACGACCTGCTATTGATGAATTAATTTTAAAAATTAAATCATCATAAGTTGAAGTTCCCAAAGCTAAAGAAGTTGAACTTCCAGAATATGTACCGATATTTGTTCCAGTAGTATTCCAACCATTACTGCTTCCTCCTCCTCCACCAGCTGAAAGTATATTCTATTGAGAGTTATTCCAATAATATAATCCTACAGGGGCAAGACCTCCATTACCATTATTCCATACTAAAAGTCCTATTGCAGGAGATGATATTGTTGAAGCATCCGTTGTAGAAGTTAATGCTACACTAGTTAATAGTAATCCTTTATTTGAACTATTTAAATGCTATATTGATGAAGCATCAGGTGTTGATGTACCAATCCCAACCTGAGAAAACAAATAATTGGAAGATAACAACGCAATTAAGGTTGAAGATATTAGTGAGATTCTTTTCATTTCAGTTATTCAGGATGCAAATTTACACAAATTTTTAAGACTATTTAATAACTATTCAAAATTATATTTTATAAATATTTAATATACAGTTATTTGCAAAATTTAAAAAGATCGACAGACATAATATATCTATTTGAAAAAAATATTTAGAAGAGTAAGTTTATTTTCAAAATTATATTTGATTTTTTTAAACTAATAAATAATGAATATCCGTAATTTATCATAACTTTTGTATATTTGTAGTAATCAAACAATTAGATATGAATTTATTCAGTTTTTCAGCACATTTTGGGACA